>CAMSSU010000001.1 GCA_947063485.1 uncultured Clostridia bacterium
GCATTCTATTTAACAAGCGCATAAAGTTTCCGGTGGCGATAGCTAAGAGGATACACCTGTTCCCATCCCGAACACAGAAGTTAAGCTCTTATACGCCGAAGGTACTGCACTGGCAACGGTGTGGGAGACTAGGTAGCTGCCGGTTTCTATTTTTAGAGATTCTCTTTTGAGAATCTCTTTTTTTGCTTCTTTACTATCGTTAGGCCGCCATTATCCTGCGTTATGTGGCGACCGCATTGACGCTGCTCCATCCCGCACTTATTATAGAAACATCCATAAATGGAAAATAGTGTAATAAATGGGAGATAGGGAAATGGAATGGCTTGGTCAAAAGTGGGTCTGCATCTTGTTTTTGGTTCTATTCCCGCCGCTGGGCATCTATCTGCTATGGAAATATCAATTGGAATGGGGCAGGAGGCTCAAAATTGGGGCGACAGCGGCCAGCGCCCTCTGGTGTGCGGCGCTTTTGGCTTCAGGGCTTTCACGGCCGGTTTTGCCGGCAAAAATTAGCCTTTTAAGCCAGGAAGTTAAAATTGGCCTTGGGGAAACGGTGGAAGTGGAGCTTGCGCTTGCGCCCGAATCTGCGGAGCCATCCGAACTGGTCACCTGGATCAGCGATGCCAGTGTAGTGACGCCCTCGCTTAAGCGGAAAAGCGAAGGCGTATACTGCTATGAGCTGCGCGCAGGGCAGGAGGGCAATGCGGATTTCATGGTCTACTGCGGCAAAGTGCAGTCCAATGCGGTCAAGATCCATGTGCTGGATCGCGAAAAAATGGAGAGCCAGGCTTTCGCGGCCGAGCAGGCCATTGTGCAGATTGGCGAAGTAACCCTGCAAAGCGGCGAGGCGATTCTCATCGCCCGGCAGGCCTATGATGCGTTGGGGGAAGATGCGGCGGCGCTTGTGAGCAATTATGGCGACTTGCTGGCGGCAGAACAGGCGCTTCGGCAGCTTCAGGAGGAGGCCTGGAGGCAGGCGGAGGAGGCGCAGAACAAGATAGACGCGATCGGTGAGGTTGGGCTGGAGAGCGAGGACGCCATCACTGCGGCCAGAGAATATTATAATAGCCTGCCGGAAGCAGTTCGCCCCTTGGTCAAGAACTACCAGGCGCTGGAGCAGGCTGAGCGGCTTTTGGAGCAAAAGAAAGCAGAAGAGGCGCAGGCGGCGGAAGAGCCGGGAAAGCCAAAGCCTTCCTCCCCGGCCGCCCAGGAGTCGGAACCCTCTTCCAAACCAAGCGATTCGGGAAGAATTGTTTACTGGGTTCTCAAGGGAAAAAAGTATCACACGACTGACGGCTGCCCGACCCTTGCACGTTCCAAGAAAATTTACTCGGGCACCATCAGCCAGGCAGGCGGGAGAGACCTCTGCAAAGTATGCGGGTAACTGGCGGTACTTTGCGAATATGCCCAGCCTCTACAGAGGAAAGCAGATTCTGTTTGCATTTGGCAGAGGGATGGAGAGCCTTTGCCAAACAGAATGCCCGCCGTTCACACACGGCTGTATTCTCTGCTTGTCGTCCCCATGTAAGATCGGACACCATTTTGCCCAATTTAAAGAAAGCGCAAGCCAGTCAGCTTGCTCTTTTTGCGCTTTCCATGCCTCTATTTGCGGCATTCGCCGCCCTCTAGGCTCTTGGTATAGAGAAAGTGATTTTCTTTTTTGGGCCCGTTCGCGCTCTGATAGCAGACGCATTTTTCTGCAATGCGCCGATAGCCCTTTTTCTGGTAAAAGCCGTAATTGCAGCTGGTATCTGTAAAAAGATAGAGATTTTGGCAGCCGCTTTGCCGCATGAACTGATAGAAACGCCGCAGCAGCGCGCTGCCAATGCCGTGCCGCTGGATGCGCGGGTCTGTGATGAACAGCACCAGTTCGCCGTCGAACTCCTTCTTTGCGGAGCGCAGCAGTGCCCGGTCTGCGCGGGTTTCGGCCAGATTGTTGCGCAGAATGCGCCGGCCGCTCGGGTATGCCAAAAGTTTTGCCTTGTTCCAGAGCAGGGGCGCCAGGAAGCGCAGCTTGCCCGGCAGATAGGGCAGATACTTGCTCCTGCCCAGGATGACGCCCACGACCTCGCCTTGCCGGATGGCAAGACAGCTGTAGTTTTGTTCGGATAGATAGTGGTAGAGCTGAATTTTGCGCAGTGCACGCTCGATGGGCGCGGGATAGCTTGTTTTTCCGCCCCAGGTCTTTCGTATGAGTGTTTCCAGTTTTGCGTAGTCCGCCCGGGTAACCTGGCGGAACTTTATTTGATCCATAAATCCTCCTCGTTTATTTGCCTTGCACTTCAGGCCGTCTAGCTTTAGAATAGAGTATGGGGTAACCCAATAGTCAAGGGGCGAAGAGAATTATGTACGAAAATTCACAAATTTATTTTACCACGGGCGAATTCGCCCGGCTTTGCGGCGTCCGGAAAGACACGCTTTTTCACTACGACCAAGTTGGCATTTTAAGGCCGGAGATCGTGCGGGAAAACGGCTACCGCTATTATTCCATCAACCAGTTTTTCCTGTTCGATATCATCTCTGCGCTCAAAAAGGCCGGGGCAACCCTGGGCGAAATCCGGGACTATATCGCCCGCAGAAGCCCGGAAGGCTTTCTGAAACTGCTGGAGGAAAAAAGCGCCTATCTCGCCCGGGAACAGCAGAAAATTGCCCAGGTACAGCGCTTTATCGCCAACACCCGGGAGCGCACGCAGAAGGGAATTGCCGCGGCCTGCGGCCGGGCGCGGGTGGAGCAATGCCCGGAGGAATACTTCATCGTCGTGCGCATCGATTCGGCCGAGCAGGGCTCGACCAAGAACCACATGCCCAAAATCCGGGATCACTTCCAGTTTTGCGATGAGCATATGGTGGGCGATGAGCTTCCCTTCGGGGCGATTATCGAGCAAAAGAACCTGGAAAAAGGCTGGTATAAGGAGAGCTGGTATTTCAGCCGGGTGGATCGGCAGTATGGGGGAGAGCGGTTTTTTCAAAAGCCAGCGGGCAGCTATGCCATCATCGAGCACCGGGGCTCGTATGAGAGCATGGACGATTCCTATGAAGCCCTCAAAGCCTATATCGCAGAGCAGGGGCTGCGCATCTGCGGGCACGCCTATGAGCACGAGCTTTTGAGCTACTTTGCCGTGCCGGATCCCAGCGAATATGTCATCCAAATCTGCATTCAGGTGGAGCCGGAGGCGCATGGGCGCAGATAAGGCGCCCGCAGATGGGCCCAGCGGCGCAAAAAAGGGTGCAGTGGCCCGCGCCCGGCGCTTCAGGCAACATTTACAGCTTTACAGCAATCTGAATACCAGATATAATTTTAGTGAGAGAAAAACGGTGGTATACGCATGAAACGAGGATTGTTTTTGACATTGGAAGGCGTAGACGGCTGCGGTAAATCTACGCAGCTGGCCTTTCTGACCGAATATTTGAAGCAAAAAGGGCTGGACGTGCTGCTGACCCGGGAGCCGGGGGGCTGCGCCATCCCGGAGCAGGTGCGGGAAATTTTGCTGAATCCGGAAAATAAGCAAATGTCTGCCGAGACCGAGATGCTGCTCTATGCTGCTGCCCGCACGCAGCATATTGCAGAGAAAATTCTGCCGGCGCTGGAGGCGGGCAGGGTTGTGCTCTGCGACCGCTATTTGGATTCCAGCATCGCCTACCAGGGCTATGGCCGGGGGCTGGGCGAGGAGAGAGTGCGGCAAATCAACTGGTATGCCCAGGAGCACTGCCTGCCCGACGCGACCTTCCTCTTCCTGCTGGAGGTGGACCGCTCGTTTGAGCGCATCCGGCAGGGGCGGGAGAGCACGGATCGCCTGGAGCAGGAGAGCCGCGGTTTCTTTGAGCGGGTGGATTTTGGGTTTCACAGGCTGGCCCAGCAGGAGAAGCGCATCCGCGTCATCGATGCGGCCAGGAGCGTGGAGCAGGTCTGGGCGGAACTGCGGGAAAAGGTGGACGAGGTTTTAGAGCAGTGGCAAGGTATATAGGGCAGCAGGAGCGGGCTGTGCACCGGGATATCTTAGAGGGGCGCATGGCCGCGGCCTACCTGGTGACCTCGGCAGGAGAGGAAGACGCGCATCTGGCGGCCCGGGAGATCGTACAGCGGATTTTCTGCGAGAAAAAAACGGCCTGCGGGGCCTGCCTGGCCTGCCGCAAGTTTGAGGCCGGCAACCTGATAGACTATCTGGAAATCGATGCCAAAGGCGGCATCAAGATGGAGGAGGTGCGCCGCATCCCCGAGTTTTTGGCCAACCGGGCGCAGGAAGGCGGGGCAAGGTGCATTTTCCTCAAAAATGCGGACGAGCTGACCGTGCAGGAGCAGAACTATCTGCTCAAAAGCCTGGAAGAGCCGGCGGCGGGCGTGGTGTTCGTGCTCTCTGCGGCCCAGGGTGAGCGCCTGCTGCCCACGGTGCGCTCCCGGTGCATCGAAATCCGCATCCGGCCCATCCCCAAAAAGGAGCTGGAGCGCCAGCTGGAGCAGAGCATGGGCGGGGAGCAGGCCGCGTTTGCGGCGGCATGGTCGGGCGGCTCCTATGCTCAGGCGCAGAAGATCGCCGGCGATCAGGAACTGGCGGAGGTGCGCCAAAGCGCGGCAAAAGTCTGCATCCGCCTGGCGACTAAGAAGAACCCCTCTGTTTTCGAGATGGAGAAGGAGATCATGCGCCAGGAAGCGCGCATGGACGAGGTTTTCTACGCCATGGCCACGCTCATGCGCGATGCCATCTACCATCAGGCGGGCAGTTTGCCGCTGATGAACCCGGATGATCTGGATACAGTGCGAATTCTGGCAGAGCGTTTTACAAAGGCGCAGCTCTACGGTATAATGAAACTAGCATTGGAGCGCTGTGAGCGAAAGCGGCGCTATCCGCAGGTGCGCAGCAAGCTCATCATCATGGGGCTGCTGTTTGATATATTGGAGGTAAAGGCGAAAAGTGTCTGACAAGGTGATAGGAGTCCGGTTCAAAAAGGCCGGCAAGATATACTATTTCAACCCGCTGAGCATCCCCTTCGAGGCGGGCGAGGGCGTCATTGTAGAGACGTCCCGGGGCATCGAGTTTGGCGAGGTGGTCATCGGCGCGCGGGAGATCGAGCAAAAAGAGCTGCAAAAGCCTCTGCGGCCGGTGATCCGCCGGGCAGATGAGGAAGATTATGCCCGCATAGAGGCAAACCAGCGCAAGGAGAAAGAGGCGTTTGCCGTCTGCGAGGAGAAAATCAAAAAGCACGGCATGGATATGAAGCTGATCAACGTCGAATATACCTTCGACAACAGCAAAATCGTCTTCTATTTCACGGCCGAGGGCAGGGTGGATTTCCGGGAGCTGGTCAAAGATCTGGCGTCTGTCTTCAAAACGCGCATCGAGCTGCGGCAGATCGGTGTGCGCGATGAAACCAAAATGCTGGGCGGCTTGGGCCCCTGCGGCCGGCCGGCCTGCTGTGCCGAATTTCTGGGGGATTTCCAGCCGGTTTCCATCAAGATGGCGAAGGAGCAGAACCTCTCGCTCTCGCCGACCAAGATCAGCGGCCTCTGCGGCCGGCTGATGTGCTGCCTGGGGTATGAGCATGAGTATTATAAGGAGCTGGCCGCCATTCTGCCCCGCAACGGCAGCGAAGTGCAGACGCCGGACGGCGCAGGCGTCGTCATGGAGTCCAACCCGCTGCGGCAGCTGGTGAAGGTGAAGATCGCGGTGGGCGATGAGTTCGATGTGCGCGAATACCCCGTCGGGGAAATTACCGTCCAGCGCCGGGGCAAGCGCCCGCCGGAAAAGCAGGATGCTCCGGAAAAAGGCAAAGAGGCGCCAAAGGCAAAAGAGCCCGCCCGGGCCGAGAAGGCGGAGGAGAAAAAGGCCGAAAAGCCGCGCCGCCAGGAGCGCTCCAGAAGGGGAGGCAGGCCGCCCCGCGGCCCTCGGCCGGAACGCCGGCAGGAGAGCCCAAAAGGAGAAATGTAGAAAATTGAAAAAAGATATTGCTTTTTAGTAGAAGCATGATAAAATAAAAGCGTCAATACTATAGGAGGTGCTTTCCCATGGCATATAGAATTACAGACGAATGCATTAGCTGCGGCGCTTGCGCAGAGGCTTGCCCCGTTGAGGCAATCAAAGAGGGCGACGATATTTATGTGATCGATCCGGATGTATGTATCGAATGCGGCAGCTGTGCAGCAACTTGCCCCAACGATGCAATCGTCGAGGAGTAAAAAGCTGGAAAGGCAAAAAAGCCCGCGCGTGAGCACGGGCTTTTCTATTTAGGGAAAATATGGAAAAGATAGAGGATCTGGGCTTTGCCGGCCTGCGGTTTCTCCAGAACGACGGCGTGTTCCGCTTCGGGACGGATGCCGTCCTGCTGGCCTCTTTCGCCCAGGCCAAAAAGGGCGAGACGGTGGTGGATCTGGGGACGGGCAGCGGCATTCTGCCCGTTCTGCTCGCGGGAAGATGCGCGGCCAATTTCATCGGCATTGAACTGCAGGCGGCCGCGGCAGAGCTGGCCAGAAGGAACGTCGCCCTAAATGGGTTAGAGGGGCGCATCCGCATTCTGGAAGGGGATTTCCGGGAAATTTCCAAGAAAATTCCGCCGGTGCAGGCCGTGGTCGCGAACCCGCCCTACGATAAGCTGGGATCCGGCGGGCAGAGCCAGCAGGAGGCCATCCGCATCGCGCGGCACGAAGTCGCCTGCAATCTGCATGAGGTGGTGCAGAGCGCGGCGCGGCTGCTGCAGACGGGCGGGCGGTTTTATCTCATCCACCGGGCGGGCCGCCTGGCGGAAGTGATGCACGAGATGCGGCAGGCCAGGCTGGAACCCAAGCTTTTGCGCATGGTCGCCCCGGATGCCCAGGCAGAGCCAAACTATATTCTGATCAAGGGCGTGCGGGATGCGGCCGAGGGAATGCGCGTTTTGCCGCAGCTCAACATTTTGCAGCAGGGGGCCTATACGGCGGAACTGCGGTCGATTTACCATATGGAGGATTAGCATGGCCGGAAAACTGTATATTGTCTCGACACCTATCGGAAACCTGGGGGATATGACCCGGCGCGCAGCGGAGGTTTTAGAGGCGGCAGACTACATCGCGGCGGAGGATACGCGGCGCACGCTGGCGCTGTTAAACAGCCTTGGGATACGCGGCCGGCTGATCAGCTGCCATGAGCACAGCGGCCAGGGGCGCATGGAGGAGATTCTCGCCCTGCTGGAAGGCGGAGCGGATGTTGCCCTCTGCACAGACGCCGGAACGCCCATCATCTCAGATCCCGGCGCGCCGCTGACGGCGCTGGCGGCAGAGCGGGGCATTGAAATTGTAAGCGTACCCGGGGCGTGCGCTGCCATTGCCGCGCTGACGGTCTCGGCTATTCCGGCGGAAAAATTCGTGTTCGAGGGCTTCCTGCCCCGGGATAAGACGCGCCGGCAGGCCATGGAGACGGCCTGCTCGCATCCGTATACGACAATCCTCTACGAGAGCCCGCATCAGCTTGGCCGAACGCTGAGCGAGCTGGCGAAAATCTGCCCGGATCGCCGGATGGCCCTCTGCAAAGAGCTGACCAAGCTGCACGAGAGCGTGCTGCGCGGAAGCGTCCGGGAGCTGGCGGAGCATTTTGCTGGCCATCAGCCCCGGGGCGAATATGTGCTGGTGCTGGCCGGGGCGCCGGAGGAGGCAAAAAAAGAAATCCCAGACGAGGAGATCGCGCTTCTCATCCGGGATTATGCCAAAAAAGGTATGAAAAACAAAGACGCCGCCAAAACTGCCGCCCAGCAGCTGGGCATCAATAAGAACAGAGCCTATGAAATTATGATAAAGACGCTGGGAAATTAGAGCTTGCCAAGCTTGTCGATGCAGTTCTTGCAGACGGTTTTGCCGTGATAGGAGATGATATCATCCATGCTGTCGCAGAAAATGCAGGAGGGCTGGTATTTTTTGAGCATGATGAACTCTCCGTCCACGAATATTTCCAGTGAATCCTTGATGTCGATATCCAGTGTGCGGCGCAGTTCGACCGGGAGAACGACTCTGCCCAGCGTATCCACTGGACGTACAATGCCTGTAGATTTCATAACTGACCTCCGACAAATTAGTGTTTATAGAATAAATAATATCGATTTTTACAAAATTCGTCAATATCAATCAAAAAGTGTTTTTAAAATGGAACAGGAATGACGGCGCATTTCCTGTCATTTTTTCTCGTTTTTGCCCGTATATTGCAGCAGGGGGACTCTATGCTGAAATATATCTGGGCATTTTTAATTGTGGCCGGGCTTATCACCGGCATCGCCGCGGGAAACGGCGAGGCGGTCTCTGCCGCCGTAACGGATGGCGCCAAAACGGCGGCCGAGCTCTGCCTCTCCATGCTCGGGGCCTATGCGCTCTATATGGGCCTGCTGGGCGTGCTGGATGATGCCGGGGCCGTAAGGAGCCTGGCGCGCCGCGCCGCCGCTCCGCTTCGGTTTATCTTTCCCGGCCTGAAAAATCAGAAGGCCAAGAGCTATATCGCGCTGAATATGGTGGCAAATTTTCTGGGCATGGGCAACGCGGCCACGCCTTTTGGCCTCAAAGGGATGGAGGAGCTGCAAAAGGAAAATAAAAATAAGGAGCGGGCCAGCGACCATATGTGCATGTTTGCCGTGCTCAATACAGCCTCTGTTCAGCTGATTCCGCTCTCGGTCATCGCGCTGCGCTCGGCCTGCGGCTCGGCAGATGCCTCCTGGGTTACGCTGCCCACCCTGGTCGTCTCGGTGGTAACGGCGGTTTTCACGGTGCTGCTGGCCAGAGTCTGCGCCGCGCTGGGGAGGCGGCCATGAGCGCCCTGCGCTGGCTCTCCACAGCCGCCCTGCCCATCTTCATCCTGCTGACGCTGGGCTATTCCTTTGCGAAGAAAAGAGACCCTTATGAGGCGTTCACCCAGGGGGCCAAGGGCGGCGCGGCATTGGTATTCCAGACCATGCCCTATGTCGTCGCCATGGTATTCGCGGTGGAAATTTTCAAGGCTTCCGGGCTGTTCGAGGCGGTGGGCAGGCTGTTGGCGCCCGTCCTGGGGCCGCTGGGCATCCCGCCTGAGGTCGTCCCCATTGCGATTCTGCGGCCCTTCTCGGGCGGCGGGACGCTGGGGCTTCTGGCCGGGGTTTTGGCAGAATACGGTGTGGACAGCTATATCGGCCGGGTGGCCTGCGTCTATATGGGCAGCGCGGAGACGCTGTTTTACGTCGTCTCCCTGTATATGGGCAGCGTGGGCGTGAAAAAGACGCGCTATGTCATCCCGGCGGCGCTGCTCTCGGATTGCTTCGGCCTGGCGCTCTCCTGCCTGGTTTGCAGGTTTTTCTAAGTGTTTCAAGTTTTTTGGGCAAAAAGCAGGCAGGGGGCCTGCTTTTGCTTTACTCAAAAGGCGGCTTGGAGTATAATAAAAGCTACGGCATCGAATTTTTTGAGCCTGGGACAAGCCATTTGGAAGAAAACGGTATCCGGCTTTGCCGGTCGTTTCAAATATGGGCGCAGTGCGCCAGAAGGAGAAACCATGAGTAAGAAAACGTTTTACATCACAACGCCTATCTACTACCCCAGCGACAAGCTGCACATCGGCCACACCTATTGCACAGTGGCCGCAGACGCCATGGCGCGCTTCAAGCGGCAGACGGGCTATGATGTCATGTTCCTGACCGGGACGGATGAGCATGGCCAGAAGATAGAGAAAATCGCGAGGGAGAAGGGCATGCAGCCAAAAGAGTATGTCGATGGCATCGTGGCGGGCATTCAGGATCTCTGGCGGCTCATGAATATCTCCAACGACGACTTTATCCGCACCACAGAGCCGCGCCATGAGAAGGTCGTCCAGAAAATCTTTAAACAGCTCTACGACCAGGGTGATATCTACAAAGGCGAATACGAGGGCTGGTACTGCACGCCCTGCGAATCCTTCTGGCTGGATCGCCAGCTGGTGGACGGCAAATGCCCGGACTGCGGGCGGCCCGTGCAGAAGGCCAAGGAGGAGAGCTATTTCTTCCGCCTCTCCAAATATGCGGACAGGCTCATCAAATACATCGAGGATCACCCGGATTTCATTCAGCCCGTCTCCCGGCGCAACGAGATGCTGCAAAACTTCCTGCTGCCCGGGCTGGAGGATTTGGCCGTTTCCAGAACCTCCTTCAAATGGGGCATCCCGGTTACCTTCGATGAGGGGCATGTGGTCTATGTCTGGGTAGATGCGCTCTCCAACTACATCACGGCGCTGGGCTATCTTTCCGAAGACGACTCCAAGTTTAAGAAATACTGGCCGGCCGATGTGCACCTGGTGGGCAAGGAGATCATCCGCTTCCATACCATCATCTGGCCCATCATGCTGATGGCGCTGGGCCTGCCGCTGCCCGAGAAAGTCTATGGGCATGGCTGGGTGATTCTGGAAGGCGGCAAGATGAGCAAATCCAAGGGCAACGTCATCGACCCGGTCAAGCTGGCAGAGCGCTACGGCGTGGATGCCCTGCGCTATTTCCTGCTGCGGGAGATGCCCCTTGGAAGCGACAGCCTGTTCTCCAACGAGATTCTCATCAACCGCATTAACTCGGATCTGGCAAACGACCTGGGCAACCTGCTTTCCCGCACGGTGGCCATGATCGAGAAATATTTCGGCGGCGTGATCGGCGCGCCCTCCTGCCCCAATGCCGAGCAGGATGATCCCATCACGGCCATGGGCGCGGCGCTTCCGGGCAAAGTGGAAGAGCTGATGGACGGGATGCGCTTTGCCGATGCGCTGACGGCGATTTTTGAATACGTCGGCTCGCTCAACAAGTATATCGATATCACGGCTCCCTGGGCGCTGGCAAAGGATGAGGCCAACAAAGCCCGCCTGGCAACCGTGATGTATCATCTGGCCGAGGGCCTGCGCATTGTGGGCGTTCTGCTGGCCGCTTTCCTGCCGGATACGGCGGAGAACATCCGCGTTCAGCTGGGCGTGGATGCGGCGCAGTATGATTGGCAGAGTGTCCAGCAGTATGGCGGCCTGCCCGAGGGGACGAAGGTCTGCAAAGGCGCGCCGCTCTTCCCGCGCATCGACGTCGCCAAAGAGCTGGCAGAGCTGGAAGCCATGAACAAGGCTCCTGCGGCGCCCGAGAAGGCCGAAGAGCCAAAGGCAGAGGAAGTAAAGCCTGAAATCACCATCGACGAGTTCGATAAGATTCAGCTCAAGACGGCCAAAGTGCTGGCGGCGGAGAACATCGAGAAAAGCCGCAAGCTGCTCAAGCTGACCATTCAGGTGGGCGGCGAACAGCGCACCATCGTCTCGGGCATCCGGGGCTCGTATACGGCAGAGCAGATGGTGGGCAAGAGCATCGTCATCGTGGCAAACCTCAAGCCGGCCAAGCTTTGCGGCGTGCTCTCCCAGGGCATGATTCTGGCCGTGGGCGATGGGGATGAGCTGGCTCTTCTGACCACGGATAAACCCATGGCTGATGGGCTGGATGTGGGCTAAAAAATGCAGACGCCAAAGAGAATCGATTCGCATGCGCACTTGCTGGATGAAAAGTTCGATGCGGATCGCGAGGAACTGATAGAAACGCTTTCGGAGGAGATGGAGGCGGTCATCGAATGCGCCTCCGCCCCGGAAGATTTTGAGAAAATTCTGGCGCTGACTCAGCGCTATGCGCTGATCTACGGCGCGGTGGGCGTGCACCCGACGGATGCCGAGCGCTTTGATGCAAAAACGCCGGAGCGCATCCGCGCTCTGCTGGCTCAGCCCAAAATTCTGGCCATCGGCGAAATTGGGCTGGATTACTACTGGTTCCCGGAAAAGCGGGAATTGCAGCAGCGCGTTCTGCGCGCGCAGATGGCGCTGGCAGGGGAGCAGGGCGTGCCTGTCATCCTGCATAACCGGGAAGCCACCGGGGATATGCTGGCGCTTCTTGGGGAATTTCCCGGGCAAAGAGGCGTCATGCACTGCTTTTCGGGCAGCGTGGAGACGGCGCGGACGCTGCTGGACCTGGGCTACTATCTGTGCTTTGGCGGCGCGCTGACCTTTTCAAACAACCGCAAGGGTGTGGAATCCGCGGCCTACGCGCCGCTGGATCGCATCCTTCTAGAAACGGATAGCCCCTACCTGGCGCCGGTGCCCCTGCGCGGCAAGCGCAACAACCCGGCCAACACCCGCTATGTGGCGGAAAAGCTGGCAGAAATCAAGGGCATTTCCGTGGAGCAGGTTGTGCAGGCGGCAAACGCCAATGCCAGAGCGTTATTTGGATTTTAAAGAGAGCGCCGGTTTTCCGGCGCTTTTTTGATGGGCGTGTGCAAAAGAGAAATGCGATTTTCCAAATTGGCCTTGGATGGCGGAAAATGCCCCAAACGGCAAAAAGGAGCTTTGCCTGAAATGAAAAAAGAGGATGCAGCTGCATCCTCTTGATTTGATTATCTCGCATAGAGCAGGCGGGCATCTTCGTCGTTGTAAAGATACCAGAAGTGGCCTTTGGTGGGCTCGGGATGGCCGTCTTCCGGGGGAAGGTTGGTGCCGTCGAAGGTCATGTCGCATTTATCCGTCTTTTTCAGATAAAGCACGTGGTGCTCGTAGGAGCCGGTATTCGGGTCTTTATACCACTCTTCCCAGGGGAAGCCGGCTTCCAGCATATCCGGCGTGGGAACCGCGTGCACGATGAACTTGCCGTCGAACCACTGATATTTGCAGTACTGCTCGCTGGCCTCTTCCGTCAGGCCGCCTAAAACTTTCTCTGCGCCGAATCCCATATTGTCAAACGTCGCATAGCATCCATTTTCTTTGAGCATCTCTTTGAGCTTCATAGAAGAACCCTCCTGATATTCATTTGTATGGCAATTGCCATGGGTAATAACACCATTATAGCATGTTTTGGCAAAGAACAACAGTAGCGGAGGAAAATTTTTCTCGGGCAAGGCGGCGCAGAAAAAAACCGCCGGTCTCCCGGCGGCTTTTTTCCTGCAAGGCGGCATCAGGGCCGCAGCAATTCTTTTGTAACGGCGTGTTTATGGTCTATCATGCCTCTGGGGCTGTCGATCATGGTAACGGCCAATCGGTTGCCCTGGGGGGCATCCTGCCACCATGCCGCCAGCCAGGAGATTTTCTCTGTCTTTTCCGCGCCGCGCAGGGCTGTGCCCGTCTTGGCTGCCATGGGAACGTCTTTAATCTGGATAGACTGCGCCGTGCCGGATTTGACGACCGCTCTCAGGCAGGAGAGGAGCGTCTCGATGGTCTCCTGCCGCATGATGCCCTGCATGTAAACCTCCCGCTCGGCCTGGTAGAGCGTTTCATAGTGCAGTGCATCCGAATATTTGCGGATGCTGCCCACCAGCTTGGGGGCCAGCATATCGCCGTTGTTCTGGAAGACGGTATACATGCTGGCCGCCTGAACGGGCGTCAGCAGAATTTCGCCGTGGCCGAACGACATATCCGAAACCAGCTTGCGGTTGATTTCCGTGCCCTCGTTGATGAGGTTGCCCTTGGCCGTGGGCAAATCGAAGGGGATGGCCGTATCGATGCCGATGCGGTTCATATATTCCAGAAACTTCTCCTGGCCCAAATTGAGCGTCGCCCAGGAGAAATAGATGTTATCCGAGAAGCGGAAGGCCATCTCCAGGTTGACCGGCCCGTCCGGCGTTTCGTTGCGGGTAACCCTGTCCCAGTACCAGACGCCGTCCGGCTTCCAGGAATTGCCCGTCACCTCATAGGGGAACACAGTGCTTGCATCCACAATGCCGTTTTCCAGGGAGGGGACGATGGTAAAGGGCTTTAAGAGCGAGCCCGGGGGATAGAGCCCCTGCGTGGCCTTGGGGAAGAGCGGCGCGCCCGCCTCCTCGCTGTTTAACTGGTTATACACCTCGTCCGAGACGGGGAAGGAGAAGATATTCGCATCGAAGGAGGGCAGGGAGACCATGGCCTGCACGAAGCCCGTCGTCGGATCCATGACGACGCTTGTCCCGGTCTGGTTTTCCAGAAGATTGCTGGAAAGGGCGTAGTAGGCCCGCTGCTGCAAATCGTGATTGATGGTCAGGAAAATATCCGCGCCGTTTTCCGCGGGGTTTTCATAGATGGTGGAGACGTACTGCCCGTCTTTGGTATACATATTGACGCGCAGGCCGTCTTTGGGCTGAAGGTATTCGTCATACTTCAGCTCGATGCCGGATTTGCCCACCAGCGTCGCCCCGGCGAAGCCCTTCTCCTCCAGCTCGGCCAGCTGCTTCTCGTTTGGCGTGGAGGCATAGCCCACCACGTGCGCATAGAGCGAGCCGTAGGGGTAGTAGCGCTGGGGGGTTACGGAAGAGCGGTCGATGCTGAGGGACGGGTCGATGGCCAAAATCTGCGCTTCCAGGCTGGCAAGGCTGTCCTTTGGGGCAGTATAGGCGACGACAGTGCCGTAATGGTTGTCCACAGCCGAGTTATAGCGCTGGCGCAGCTGGGATTTGGCGTCGTCGTCCATGCCGACCAGCGTGCCCAGAGAGGAGATGATGGAGTTGATATCCTGCCCCTCCTGCACGGAGATGACGACGGTATCCGAATAGCTGTTTTGGGCGACACAGGCGTTATCCGCGGTAAAGATTTCCCCGCGCTTGCCCTTGGTTTTGAGGATGGAGAGCTTATTATCCAGCGCATAGCCGGGCAGGATGAGCTCGGGAGAATACTGAATGTGGTAGACGCCCTCATCCTTGATGATGCGGGTGCGCACCTCGTGCTCGATGGTGAAGGCATCCGCCGCATAGCAGATGCGGAAGGTCAGGTAGATGGCGTCACCCTCTATCTGAATCTGCCGATCCAAAACCTCGATGCTTTTCACGCCCAGCGCAGATACGACATATTCATAGTTACGGACGAAATCTTCCTGGGAAACTTCGCTGTCGCCCTTGGCCCAAAGACAGCCGTGCGCCTTTTCGAAATCCAGAGCGGAAATGGCGGCGGCATAGGCGGCGGAGACGTCCTCCGCAGTCCCACCGAGCGAGCAGGCTGGCAGCGCCAGACAGAGCAGCAGGAGTATGGCTAGGAAAAACGAGATTTTTTTCATCGCTTGCAGGCATCCTTTTTGAAATGTTCCTTTTATTATATACGATATTAGGGGGAAATGCAAAATGCGGAAAGGTATAAAACCGGCAGGCCGTGTATATAATAATGCAGTGCAATTATACCAAAAATGGCTTTAAATGGGCAAAAATTTGACATTTTACCGCGGCCGGTATATACTTGTTGCACTGAAAAATGAAAGTTTCGGAGGATTTTATGAAAAGGAGAAGAGAGCGGAACGTCTCTGTAAAAAAAGAGAATGTCTATTCGGGCATCCTCTACCGCGCAAATTTGCCGACGGTTACAGAGCGGGAGCTCACCCTCGCCGACAAGAAACGAGCACAAGAGAAAAAGAAAGCAAAACTGGGCAAACTGATGAGCCTGCTGCAAAGCGCGGCGGGCAGGGTAGGCGCCTTTTTCGCCAAGGCCAAAGCTGGCCTGAGAAGCTTTACAAGGGGCTATGAGGCCGGCGGGGATAACCGCAGGTTCTATATCAGCGTCGCGGCAAGCGCGGCGGCGCTCATCGCCATCACGCTGGTCTGCACATCAGGCATTCTGGAGCCGCCCAAGGCGCAGATTACCGTCAACGATACGGGCAGAATCGTCTCGGCGGATACCCGGGCCAAGACGGTGGGCGAGTTTTTGGAAAAGAACCAGATCATCCTGGAAGAAGGGGATGTGCTGGAAGTCGCGGCGGATACGCCCATTGCCGACGGCATGGAGATCGTCATCCGGCGGGCGCTGCCGCTGACCATCGTCAACGGCGGTGAGGAGACGCAGGTTAAGCTGCTGGCCGGAACCGTCCAGGAGGCGCTGGAGCGGGCAGGCGTAGAGGTCAGCGAGAGCGATGAAGTCTACCCGGCCATGAGCTCGTATGTCAGCTCGGGCACGACCATCAACATCATCAAAGTAACCGAGCAGACCATCACGGAAGACGAGACGCTCTACTACAAAGAAGTTACAAAGAGCGATTCCAAGCTGGCAAAGGGCAAAAAGCAGGTGGTGACCGAAGGAGAGAACGGCCTCCAGCGGCATACCATCAAAATCGTCTATAAAAACGGCATCGAGGTTTCGCGCACAGAGATTGGCGTGGAAGTCGTCAAACAGCCGGTCGATAAGGTGGTCCATATCGGGACGTACGTCGCCCCGGAAAAGAAGCCGCAGAAGCCTTCTTCCACCAGCAAGCCCAGCAACCCCACCGGCGGCGGGGAACCTGCTGACGAGCCGACGGACGATTCGGGCAAGCGCACCAGCGTGCCCTCGGTGGATGAGATTCATCAGGGCAACCTCTATGAGCATGGCCAGGCGGCGCCGCCGGCCTCCTCTATCATCGCAAAGACGGTGGTCATCGATAAGATTACGGCCTATACGGATACGGGCAACGCCACCGCCACGGGTACCTATCCCCGCATGGGGACGATTGCCGCAGACCCCAAACGCTTCCCGTATGGAACCAAGGTCTATGTCCCGGGATACGGATACGGGCGCATCGAGGATACCGGCGGCTTCCGCAACGCCTCGTATACGCAGTTCGACCTGTTTATGTACAGCGAGAGCGATTGCAGAAACTGGGGCGTCAAGCGCAGCTGGAAAGTCTATATTCTCAAATAACGCAAAAAAGCAGGGCAGTGCGCTCTGCTTTTTTCTTTCCCCAAAGCGCCGGAAAACGCGCAGGCAGCGGTTTGCATTCGCGGGAGCCGTGTGCTATACTGCTCAAAAAGAAAGGGAGAAAAGCAAATGGAATCGGCAGCTCTGATTGTGGAAGGCGGCGGGATGCGCGGCGTATATGCCGCGGGCGTGATGGATTTTTTCCTGGATAAAAAGCTCTGCTTTGCAGCGGCCTATGGCGTATCGGCCGGGGCGGGGCATCTTTGCAGCTATCTTTCCGGCCAGAGGGGGCGCGCCGTGGCCATCAACCTGGATTATCTGGGCGATAAGCGCTATTGCAGCCTCCATAGCCTGATTAGAACGGGAGACCTGTTCGGCGCGGATATGCTCTATGATATCATCCCCAACCAGCTGAATTTATACGACTACGCCGCCTTTGCCGCAAACCCCACGCGCTTTTTCGCCGCCGTTACCAACTGCCGGACGGGCCAGGCCGAATACCTGCCCATTTTGGATATGAAGCGGGATATCATCAAAGTGCAGGCTAGCAGTTCTCTGCCCATGTTGGCGCGGATGGTGGAAATCGATGGGCAAAAATACCTGGACGGCGGCATGGCGGATAGCATTCCCCTGCAAAAATCCATGGCAGACGGCAACCGCAAAAACGTCCTCATCCTAACCCAGCACGACGGCTATGCCAAAGGGCCCAACCGGGCCATGGGGCTGATTGCCATGAAATACCGCAAATACCCTGGCCTGGTGGAGGCGACGCGCACCCGGCATATCCGCTATAACCAGGCGCTGGAGCTGGCCAGGCAGGAGAAGGAGAAGGGCAACGCCTTTCTCATCCAGCCGAGGCACCCCGTGCAGATTGGCCGGGTGGAGAAAAACCGCCAAAAACTCTGGGCGCTTTATGAGGAGGGCTATGCCGATGCCCAGCGCTGCTGGCCCGAGCTTCAGGCTTTTCTGCAAAAGGCGGCGAAAGAGAGCGGGAAGTAGCAACCCGGGCGTGGGAAGATGAAAAAAAGGAACTGCCAGGATGCAGTTCCTTTTTCTTTGCCCGCGCTATTTTTCCCCGTTCTGCCTTGTTCTGAGTAAGTGGAGAGCGAGACTGCTCATGCCGATGCCCAGCAGAGCCGCGGATTGGGCGGCGTCTGCCTGCCCGAGAATGGACGTAACCACGACGCAAATGCCCATCGCCAGGCCGACACCGGGCAAAGCAATGCCGAGCAGTTCCTCCGCCCGGGTGCGCCGCCCTTTTGCCGGGGCATTGCACAGCTCCTGAACCGTCGTCCCAAGGGTTTCCGCCAGCTTGGGGAGAGAATCGATATCCGGGCGGGATAACCCCCGCTCCCATTTGGAGACGGCTTTATCCGTCACATTCATCTTCTCTGCCAAATCGCTCTGCGTCATGCCCAGCGCCGTCCGCAAACCGCGGATGCGCTCTCCCATATGCCTGATTGCCATAATGCTCCCTCCTTGCTGCCCTTATCTTACGCTTTCCCTTTTGCAAACGCAACCGACGGCCAGTTTCCACGGGTAAACCACTGGTTGAGCGGCAGGCCGATGCTGGCCATCAAAAAAATGCGGCGCCAGCCGGAAAACTTGCGCCGCATTTTTGCTCTATTTTTCCTCGGGATTTTTGCCTTTGCGCCGTTTTTTGCACTGGGCAGAGAAAACGCAGGCCGAGCAGTCTCCGCCGCAGGAGCTTAGGCCATGTTTTCTGACAAAGCGCCAGGCGAAAAAGCAGGCGGCGGCCAGCGCGGCGATGAGCAGATAATCCCAGATATTCATGCAAAATCCTTTCGCTGGGCTAAAATCCCAGAATGAGCCCGATGGTATAGACCAAAAACGCCGCCAGCCATGCCACCGCGCACTGGGTTATTACGACGCCCAGCGTGGAGCTGCGCTTGCCCAGCTCCTGATTCATGGCGCCGACTGCCGCAACGCAGGGCGTATAGAGCAGCGTGAAAACCAGGAAAGAGAGGGCCGAGAGCGGGGAGAACATGCCGGATAGAACCGCGGGCAGCGTCTCCAGCGAGGAACCCGTGAGGATGGAGAGCGTGCTGACCACGGCCTCTTTGGCGGAAAAACCGGTGATCAGCGCGCTGGCCGCCCGCCAGTCTGCAAAGCCCAGCGGAGCGAAAATGGGCGCGATGAGCTTGCCGATGCTGCCCAGCATGGAGACTTCGCTATCCTGCACATAGTTGAAGCGGAAATCGAAGCTCTGCAAAACCCAGATGATGACCGTTGCCAGCAGGATGACGGTGAACGCCTTTTTGAGGAAATCCTTGGCCTTTTCCCACATATGCAGGGTAACGCTTTTGGCCGAAGGCAGGCGGTAGGAGGGCAGCTCCATGACGAAGGGAACTGGGTTGCCCCGGAATTTGGTCCCTTTTAAAATGAGCGCGGCTATGATGCCGGCCAGAATGCCGAATATGTAAAGGCCGATGGTAACCAGCGCGGCATAGCCCGGGAAGAAGGCGGCGGAAAACATGGCATAGATGGGCAGCTTGGCACTGCACGACATGAAGGGAACCAGCAGGATGGTCATCTTGCGATCCCGATCCGAGGAGAGCGTGCGCGTGGATAAAATCGCCGGGACAGAGCAGCCAAAGCCCACCAGCATGGGGACGAAACTGCGCCCGGAAAGCCCCAGGCGGCGCAGGGGTTTATCCATGATAAAGGCGATGCGCGCCATATAGCCGCTGTCTTCCAAAAGCGAGAGCAGGAAAAACAGAATAATGATGACGGGCAAAAACGAGAGCACGCTGCCCACGCCCGCGCAGAGGCCGTCGATGAGCAGAGACTGCAAAATGGGGTTGATCTCGGCATAGATGAGCAGGCTCTCAAAGCCGTCGATGGCCAGCTGAACGCCCTCTGCCAGCAAATCCTGGAAGAAAATGCCAATGGGGCCAAACGTGATCCAAAATACGCCGAACATGATGGCGACGAAGATGGGAAGCGCCCAGATGCGGTGCGTCAGCAGGCTGTCGATTTTGAGCGAGCGCAGCTGCTCCCGGCTCTGCTGGGCTTTCACCACAGTTTTCTCGCAGAGCTCCTCGATATAGGAATAGCGCATATCTGCCAGAGCGGCCAAGCGGTCTGTGCCCAGATCGCTCTCCATCTCCCGGACGATATGATCCACAATATCCAGCTCGTTTTCGTTGATGTTGAGGGCGGCTATGGTCGGCTCGTCGCCCTCGACCAGCTTGGTCGCCGCAAAGCGCACGGGAATTTTGCTGGCCTCGGCGTGATCTTCGATGAGATGGCAGAGCGCGTGAATGGCCTTATGCACCGGCCCGGAGCAGAAGTCCAGCCGCCGGGGCAGCCGCTTTTTCTCGCCCGCGGCAATGGCCGCAGAGACGAGATCTTCGATGCCCTCGTTTTTGCTGGCCGAGATGGGAACGCACGGGATGCCAAGCTCGGCCGAAAATTTGCCGAGATCGATGCTGCCGTGATTGGCGCGGACTTCGTCCATCATATTCAGCGCCAGCACCATGGGAATATTCAGCTCCAGAAGCTGGAGCGTCAGGTAGAGATTGCGCTCGATATTCGTCGCGTCGATGATATTGATGATGGCATCCGGGTGCTCGTGCAGCAGAAAATCCCGGGTAACGACTTCCTCCGAAGTATAGGGGGAGAGCGAATAGATGCCGGGCAGGTCCACCACGATCATCTCCGGGTGCTTTTTGACGATGCCCTCTTTGCGCTCGACGGTAACTCCCGGGAAGTTGCCCACATGCTGGTTGCTGCCCGTCAGCTGGTTAAACAGGGTGGTCTTGCCGCAGTTCTGGTTGCCGGCGAGTGCGAAGATCATGCGCGGCCTCCCTTCTGCTGGGCGGGCGCGCTCTGCACATCCGCGATTTGGATGCGCTGGGCGTCTTCCTTGCGCAGCGTCAGCTCATAGCCGCGCAGGTGAATTTCGATGGGGTCTCCCAGCGGCGCCATTTTGCGCACGAAAACCTTGGTGCCCGGCGTGAGCCCCATATCCAAAAATCTGCGCCGCAATGCGCCTTCTCCGCCCACGACGGTGATGGTGCCGCTCTGGCCGATTTGCAGATCGTCGAGTGTCATACGATGCCTCCTCCAAAGTGTTAGCCGAGGCTAACTTCTGTGCCGATAAACGGGCAAGAATTTCTTGCCCGTTTATCAGTTTACACGCTGGCTCCGGCGCTGTCAAGGAGAAGCATGGCGGATTTTAACTATTTTTATTGCTCATGCGGCAGCGCACGAGCAGCCGCTTTAAGGCGGCGCCGTTGAAGGGGATGAGCGGATACAGATAGCTCTTGCCCGAGACGGTCCTGTTGGTCGCCAGCAGCAGCACGATGATGAGGACGCCCAGGATCATGCCCCATAGATTGAAGAGCCAGATGAGCACCAGCAGCATGATGCGGCAGAGGTTGAACGCATAGCCAAGCTCATAGCTGGGCTGGGCGAAGTTGCCCACGGCCACCAGGCCCATATACATGATGACTTCTGGCACGAACCAGTGCGCCTGCACGGCGAAATCGCCCAAAATCAGCGCGCCGATGACGCTGAAGGAGTTGGAGAGCGAGTTTGGCGTGTTCAGCGAGGCCAGCTTGAGCCCGGAGAGCGCAAACTCGAAAAAGAGCAGCTGGGCGATGATGGGCACCGAGTTGGGCGTCTCGATCTGCACGAAGGCCAGCCAATCCGGCACCCACGCGGGGTTTTTGACCAGCAGATACCAGATGGGCGTCAGGAAAATCGTCATGAAAAAGACGAAGGAGCGCACGAAGCGCAGATACGTCCCGACCACAGGCGGGAAGCAGTAGTCGTTGCTGTCCTGCATGAAATCGAAAAAGGAGGCGGGCAGAATCATGACGGAGGAGGTGTTGTCGATAATGACGACGATGCTCCCCTCGGCAATGCTGGCGGCGGCCGCATCCGGCCGCTCGGTATAGCGCACTTTGGGAAACGGGTTATACCAGCCTTTGTCCATCAGCGCCTCGTTCAGGCTCTCCTGCGCCATAGTCAGGGAATTGACGTTTAGATGATCGATTTTATCCTGCAGTTTTTTGAGGAAATCCTGGTCCACCTTTTCATTCAGATAGGCCAGCACGACGTTGGTCTTGGAGCGGGAGCCGACCATGTGCTTTTCCATGACGAGATCTTCCGTCCGCATGCGGCGGCGGATGAGCGCGGTGTTGTGCACCAAAATTTCGCTGAAACCGTCGTGGGAGCCGCGCAGCACTTTCTCATCCTCCGGCTCCTCGATACCCCGGCTGGGGTAGGCCCAGGCGTCCATCAGAATCGCCTCGGGGAAGAGGTCGATAAACAGCACGATAGAGCCCGTCAGAAGCTGGCGGGAGATGTCGTCAAAATTGCCCGAGACGCTGGCCTCGGTATAGGTGATATATTTTTCCAGAAACTGGCTGGGCGTGATATCCTGCGGAATATCGCTGTTGGTCTCGTAGAGCATAAACCGGGTAACCTTCTCCAAAATGTCGTCTTTGGCAAACCCGTTTATCATATAAAGATAGGACGTATGTCCATGGACGTCCAGCCGGCGCTTGATGATATCGAAACTTTTTTCCGTGCGCATCCGGTCGTCGAAAGATGCGATCTGCTCTTGCCACTTTGTCTGCATAAAAAACCTCCGTTCCCTCTTAAAATGCGCGAAATCGGCTCTGCTATGCGTATGAAAACCAAAAAACCGGGAAAAATAGGAAAACAAACCAAGCAAAAGGAGACTTTTTATGGAACTGAAAGATTCAAAGACACTGGAAAACCTGTATGCGGCCTTTGCCGGGGAGACGCAGGCCTGGGGCAAATACGGCTTTTTTGAGGCGCAGGCCAAAAAAGACGGCTACCAGCAGATCGCCTCTATCTTCCATGAGACGGCCAAAAATGAGGGCGCCCATGCGAAAATCTGGTTCAAATACATCATGGGCGGCATCGGCACGACCGAGCAGAACCTGAAGGATTCCGCCGAGACCGAGAATTACGAGTGGACGGAGATGTACCGCCAGTTCGCAGAGCAGGCAAAAGAGGAGGGCTTTGACGAGATTGCCCACAAATTTACGATGGTGGCCGAGATCGAGAAATCCCACGAAGAGCGCTATAAAAAGCTGCACGAGAATATCAAAGAGGGCAAAGTTTTCTCCAGAAACGAAGGCGCAGTATGGGTCTGCAAAAACTGCGGCTATATCCATACAGGCGAGACGCCCCCGGAAGTCTGCCCGGTATGCTCGCATGCAAAGGCGTATTTCGAGATCGAGGCAAAGAACTATTAAAACAGCAGATTGGCACCAAGAATCCGGCAAAATTTTGCCGGGTTCTTTTTTTTTGAAAACTTTTATGTTAAACTGAAGGGGAGATTTGAAAACCAAACAGGAGGATTACTATGGCAAAAAAAGAACTCGTTCTCATTGGAGCCGGCAAAATCGGCCGGGGCTATATCGCCGATCTGTTTAGCGACGCGGGATATAAGCTGACTTTCCTGGAATATTCCGAAGCGCTGGTGCAAAAACTGCGCGCGCAGGGCTACTATACTGTTTTCCGCAGCCACAGCGATAAGCCCGGCTATGATAAGTCGGTCATCCGGGGCTATGACGCTTTCTGCACCCAGACGGAATACGAGCAGTGCCTGAACGCCATCGCAAATACCAACTACGTCAGCATTCACGTCTTCCCGGGGGCATGCGAATCCATCGGGCATATGCTGGGCGATGCCGTCAAGCTGCGCTATCAAAACGGCAATACCGAGCCGCTGGATCTGCTGTTCTGCGTCAACTTCGTCTACCCCGGCGATATCTTCAAAAAGTATATGCTGGAGCGGCTGAATGAAGCAGAGGCCGCCTTTATGCAGGAGCATGTGGGCTTTGTGGAATCCCTGGTCTACCGCCTGGGGGCAGACCCGATGCCCGATATGCGCGCGGAAGACGAGCTCTCCATCCTCTCGGGCGACAACGACTATCTGCCCGTGGGCGACGAATGGAAGGGCACGATTCCGGAGGGCGTCAAGCTGCCTGTGCGCGATCATATGCCGGCGCGGCTGGTGTATAAAATCTGGGCGGGCAACACGAGCCATCTGGCCAACGCTTCTTTCGGCCAGAGAAAGGGCTATCAGTGGGCTTGGCAGAGCCAGAACGATCCGTATGTGAGAAAATGCGCGGCGTTCTGCGCCAGAGAGGCCAGCTGGGGCATCGCGACGGAGTTTGGCATGGAGGAGACGAATCTGCGCGAGCATCCAGAGGAGCGCTTCGATCCCGCTTCCGTCAACCCGGATGTGGAAGATCCGCTGACGCGCATCGCCCAGGACCCCAAGCGCAAGCTCGCCAGAAACGACCGCTTGGTCGGCCCGGCGCTTCTGTGCCTCAAGCATGGAAGAATCCCCTACTACCTGGCCCGCAGCGCGGCTATGATGTTCTATTTTGAGAGCCCGAAGGATGCGGCGGCGGTGGAGGTTCAGGAATATCTGAAGGAAAACGGCATCGAGAAGGCAATCGAGAAATATTGCCAGCTGGATCGCTCCAAAAAGGAAGAGGAGATGCTCTTCCAGCTCATCCTGGCACAGTATTTCGATGTGAACGAGGGCGACTGCTTCGATATGCCTTACTACAAGAAAATATAACTTAGGCAAGATGGCACCCGGCTCTTAAGCGGGTGCCATTTTTCGAGCAGCCGGGGGCACACCCTTGCTGATTGAAGCGCGGCAAAGCCGCGGCCTGCCGCGTGAAATGACGGGGCAAGCCCCGTATTGAGCAGCATGAAAAACGGTCCCCTGGGGCCGTTTTTTATTGGCCCGCCCGGGAGCGGCAAATCAGTAAAAAAATATCGTAGGGCAATGCTCTATACAGGGCCGGGCGGTTGTTATATAATAAGAAAGAGATTTGAATTTCATAGGAGGATGAAACAATGGCGAAAAAACAGGCTGTTCTGATTGGCGCGGGCAAAATTGGCCGCGGCTATCTTGCTGATCTCTTTTCACAAATTGGCTACCACCTGACGTTCCTCGAATACAGCGAGGAGCTCGTCAAAAAAATGCGGGAGCAGGGGTATTATACCGTCAACATGGCGCATGCGGATGCGCCGGACGAAGTGTTCAAAATTTCAAACTACGACGCTTTCTGCACGCAGACGGAAGAGGAGCAGTGCGTCCGGGCGATTGCCGATACCAACTACGGCAGCATTCATGTGTTCCCGGGGGCATGCGAATCCATCGGGCACATGATCGGCAAGGCCATTCAGCTGCGCATCGCCGAGGGCAACCAGGAGACGCTGGATTTCCTCATCTGCGTCAACTTCCTAAAGCCCACGCAGATTCTCAAAGGCTATATCAATGAAGTGCTCTCCACGCCTGAGGAGCGGGCATACCTGGAGGAGAAAGTCGGCTTCTCGGAATGCCTGGTGCACCGCAACGGCATGGTCCCCACGCCGGAGCAGCTGGCAAAAGACCCGATTGCCGTCTATGCCGGGGATACGCCGCACCTGACGGCGGACGGCGAAGCCTTTAAGGGCGAGCCGCCGGCGGGCATGAACCTGCATCTCATCGACAAGATGGAAGGCCGCCTGACGCAGAAAATCTGGAATATCAACATGCGGCACTGCTGCACGGCCTACTACGGCCGCAAGTTCGGCTATACCTACTACGATGAATCCATCAGCAACCTGTATATCGTCCGCTGCCGGGATCTGGCGGCCAGCGAGGCCAACTTTGCGCTTTGCGCGGAATTCGGCTTCACCATGCAGGAGCTGAAGGAAATCTTCCCCGAGAAGAAGGAGCGGTTCGACCCGGAAAAGGTGGATCGCTCGGAAAAAGACTTGCTGGACCGCATCGGCGCAGACCCCATCCGCAAGCTGGCCAAGGGCGACCGCTTTATCGGCCCGGCGCTGGCCTGCATGAGGCACGGCAGAATGCCTTATTATCTGGCGCGCGGCGCGGCCATGGGCTACTACTTCAAAAACGAGAACGACCCGGCCGCCTGCGAGATTCTGGCCTATGTTGCCGAGCACGGCATCTGGGACGCCGTAACCAAATATTCTGGCCTTTCGGATGATGAGCCCAGCGAGAGGCTCTTAAAGGAGCTGATCGTCGGCCATTACTACGAGGCAGGCGAGATGGATCCGTTCGATATTGAGTATTAAAACGCGGGCCCGGCAGCTGGCTTAGCTGCCGGGTTTTTTGCATGGCTGGAAATAAGAGGGGAAATAAAAAATGCAGAAAAAGATCGTGCTGATTGGCGCGGGCAACATTGGCAAGGGATATATCGCAGACCTCTTCTATTCGCGGGGCTACAAACTGGTCTTTCTGGCGCACAGTATGCGGCAGACGCTGAGCATGCGCCGCGAGGGGAAATACCCGTTCTATAAGGTTTCGGATGAGGGCGAGATGCAGGAGCGCTTTATCTCGGGCTACGAGGTGTATTCCACAGCCGAGGAGCGGGAGCAGTGCGTGCAGGCGCTCTGCGAGACGCAGTATGCCTCTGTGCACCTCTATCCCAAATCCTATCCGGATATTGCGGAGCTCATCGCGCGGGTGATAAAGCGCAAGGTGGAGCGGGCAGAGCAGAGTACGCTGGACGTGCTGCTCTGCGTCAACTCCATCCGCCCGGCGAAGGTGTTCAGAAAGCTGATTTTAGAGCAGCTGGAAACCGAAGAGCAGCGGGCATATTTCGAGAAGAATATTGGCCTAATCGAGACGCTGACCAACCGCGGCGGCTACGAGCCGGATGAGCGGTTTTTGCAGGCGCATCCCAATGCCGTCATCGTCAGCGGGAGCGAGGATCTGCCCGCGGACCGGGAGGCGTTTAAGGGCGAAATTCCGGCGGACGCGCCGCTCAAACTGCTGGATCGCTTTGAGGGGCGGCTGATCAATAAGCTTTGGAGCGGCAATATGCGCCATGCCTCTATGGCGCTGTATTCCGAGTTCCTGGGCGGAACGCAGATGTGGAGAGTGGCGCAGGATCCCTACTCCTGCATGTGCATCGACGAGGCCGGGGAAGAAGCGCTCTTTGCCGTTACTCGGGAGTTCGATTTCACGCTGGAAGAGCTGGGTGAGGGCAGCAAAGATATGCGCTATGAGGAATACTGGAAAAAGCTGCAAAAAAAGCAGGATAAGGATTCGGTCTACCGCGTGGCGGCGGATCCCATCCGCAAGCTGGAAAAGGAAGAACGCATGGTAGGCCCGGCGCTGGCCTGCATCCGCCATGGCCGCCTGCCCTACTTCATCTCCAAAAGCATTGCGCTCATGTATCGCTTCCGCAACGAGAAGGATGAGCAGGCGGTGGAGCTGGAGGAGTATATCCGGGAGCATGGCCTGATGGCCGCGATGGAGAAGTATTCCGGCCTTTCGGACGATGTCCCAGAAGAGAAGCTGCTAAAACAGCTGGTTGCCGCGCAGGATCGGGATTTCCAGCTGCAAAAGGCGGCCAGAAATGCGTTTCCTAAAAGAAACGATATGAGTATAGTTGTAAATTAGTGTTGTAAAAAAGAAACTTTCTTGCTATACTAATCTCATCAATGCAAAAAGGAATTAGGAGGAAAGAGCATGGCAAAGAAGGCAGTTTTGATTGGCGCGGGAAAGATTGGCCGCGGCTTTTTGGGGGATATTCTCTATCACGCCGGGTATGAGCTGACGTTTCTTGTGCATAGCCCAGTTCAGACGCAGCAAATGCGCGATCAGGGGTATTATACGATTTTTCAGACCAGCGAGGCCACGGGGGAGATGCGCAAAGTGCGCATCGACGGCTATGCGGCCTACTGCACCGTAACCGAGCAGGAGCAGTGCGCCAAGGCCATTGCCCAGGCGGATTATGCCACTGTGCATATCTACCCGAACGCCTGCGCGGATGTGGGCCATCTGATTGGCGAGGGCATCCGTCTGCGGGTGAAAAACGGCGTGCAGAAGACGCTGGATATTCTGATGTGCGTAAACTTCTTCGGCTCGGACGAGATGATCAAAAAATTCATTCTGGAGCGGCTTGAGACGGCGGAGGAGCGGGCCTACCTGGAGGAGAAAGTCGGCCTGGTGCGCACGCTGACCTACCGCGGCGGCAATGGGGCGACCCCGGAAATGCTGGCGGAAGACCCGATTGCTGTCGCCGCCTCGGATTATCCCTATCTGCCCGTGGATGCGGAGGCGTTTCGGGGCGAGCTGCCCGAAGGCATCCAGATCCGCAAACTGGATCGCTTTACCGGCCATCTGACGGCAAAGCTCTGGGGCATCAACCTCTGGCACTGCACGCTGGCGGCCTATACCCAGTTTGCCGGGCACGAGCTTTTGTGGAAGGGCGCTTCGCAGCCGTATATCCGCGCCTGCGTGGATGCGGCCAGAAGGGAGAGCGATTTCGCCGTCAAGGCGGAGTTCGGCTTTACGGATGAGGATTTGAAGCTCTCTGCCCGCACGCAGGAGGATAGCAGCAGGCAGTGGAAAAAGAGCATGAACCCGGAGGATACGGACACGGTTTACCGCGTGGCGGCAGACCCAATCCGCAAACTGCAAAAGCAGGAGCGGCTGGTGGGCCCGGCGCTGGCCTGCCTGCGCCATGGCAAGCTTCCCTATTTCATCGCCAGAAGCATCGCGCTCATGTGCTTCTTCCATAACGATGCGGATGCCTCGGCTGTGGAATTGCAGGAGTATATCGCGGCAAATGGCGTGGGTGCGGCGCTGGAAAAATACTGCGGGCTTTCGGATGACCAGGAGCAGGAGGCGCAGCTGCGCCAGCTGGTTTTGGGGCATTACCGGGAACTGCTGGCCTCTAAAGCATAGAAGAACGCTAGGGGATTGAAAGAGAAAAGGGGCAGAGAAAGCGGGGAATTTCGGAAAGAAATTTGCGCTGATTGGCGCGGGCAAAATCGGCAAAGGCTATCTGAGCGATCTGTTTGCCGCAGAAGGCTTTCATCTGATTTTTCTGACGCACAGAGGCGGGCAGGCTTAGCCCTGCCGGAATGGATGAGAGGAGAAAAGAGAGTGGAGAAATGCAAGAAACACCTGGTGCTGATTGGCGCGGGCAAAATCGGCTGCGGCTACCTGGCGGATTTATTCGGAAGCGCGGGCTATTCGCTGACGTTTCTGGTGCACAGCCCGGCTCAGACACAGAAGATGCGGGAACAGGGTTACTATACGCTGTTCGTCACAGGCGAGCAGTCGGGAGAGACGGTAAAGCAGAAAGTCTCGGGCTATGAGGCGTTCTGCACGGCCACAGAGCGGGAGCAGTGCGTGGATGCGCTCTGCAAAACCAACTACGCCTCCCTGCATACCTACCCCGGGGCTTTTCCCGAGCTGGCAGAGCTGCTGGCGGATGCCGTCAAAAAGCGCTGTGCCCTGGGATTAGAGGATACGCTGGATGTGCTGCTCTGCGTCAACGTCATCGATGCGTTCGAGCAGTTCGATTCTCGCATCCGCGCAAAGCTCTCGCCGCAGGAGCAGGCATACTATGAGAAGTATATCGGCCTGGTCCGCACGCTGACATACCGCGGCGGCTTTATTCCAAAGCCCGAGCAGCTGGCCGAGGATGAGCTGGCTGTCTGGGCCTCGGATTACCCGGATTTGCCCGTGGATAAAGAAGGGTTTAAGGGAGAGATTCCGGAGGGCGTCAACCTGCGGCTGATGGATAAGATGGTGGGCAGAGCTGTGGCCAAAGTCTGGTGCGGCAATGTGCGCAGCTGCTCGCTGGCCATGCTTTCGGCCAAATGGGGCTTTACCTACACGAACGAGGGTGCAGGCGTCGCCTATATCCGAAAATGCGTGGATTCCTGCCAGGAGGAGGCCACCCAGGCGGTTTTGCTGGAATATGGCTTCACTCGGGAAGAGCTGGCCCTGGGCGCCCGGGCGCAGAAGGGCGAGGACTGGTGGTCGCGCATGCTGCACGACGGGATGCCGGACGCGATTTTCCGCGTCGCCAACGACCCCATCCGCAAGCTTTCCAGAAAAGACCGGCTGACCGGCCCGGCGCTCTGCTGCCTGAAGCACGGGATTCTGCCCTATTTCCTGACGCGCGCCATCGCCTATGCCTTTTTCTACCGCCACCCGGAGGATGCGGCTTCCATGGAGATTGCCGCCTGCATAGAAAAAGAGGGCATTGACGCGGCCATCGGCAAATACTGCCAGCTGGATCTGGAAAATGAGCAGGAAAAGCTGCTCCTGCAAATGGTGCGCGGGCATTATTACGAGATTCTGGATTGGGACCCGATGGATTTGGAGCCAAAGCCGGTATAGAGCAAATAAAAAAAGAAGCGGAGCTCCGCTTCTTTTTTTATGGCTTTATTCGTAAAACTCCGGCGCTTTGCGCAGGGAGGCGAACTGCCCGATATCGTGCGGGAAGATGATGGTTGCATCGTATTTCTCCTGGAGCTGGTGCAGCTTTTCGATGGAGGCGGCATACAGCGCGCGGTCGAAGGGGCTGCGGGGCAGGATGGGCGGCCGCTCATAGTTGGCGGAGACGTATGCCGCATCCTGGGGCAGCAGATAGACGCCGCTTTTGCAGTGCAGAACCAGGCCGAGCAGGCCGGGCGTATGGCCGGGCAGATTGACGATCTCGATGCCGGGCAAAAATTCGCCGTCTTCCTCTATCAGGTGCACTTTTTTGAGGGGAGCCGTCAGATCTCCCCAGATATAGCCGCCGTGCTGTTCAGGGTCCGAGCTGGAATGGATGGTCAGCAGGGCGTTCACATAATCCGCCCTTGGGACATAGACGTCCGCATGAGGGAAGAGCGGCAGGCCGCCCGTGTGATCCAGATGCAGATGCGAGAGGATGACGCGGCCAATCTCTTCCGGCCGTACGCCGATGAGCGCCAGCTGCGCCTCCAGCCGCTGCTGGGGCGTTTGGTGCAGGGCGAATTTTCTCTGCATGGTTTTGGACCAATATCCCTCCATGGCCTTGGGGTTGCTGCCCGTATCATAGAGAATCAGGCCGTCCGGATGCTCGATGAGAAAGGCCAGCACAGGCATGGGCAGCAGGCTCTTATCCGGCTCCCGGCTGGTGTCGTGCACGACGCTGTCTTTTTCGCCATCCAAATATCCCGTATCCAGCACATAAAACTTCATACTCTTTTCCTTTCCTGCGCGCAGTTCGGCGCGCCTCTGTTTTCCTGGTGCCCGAAAGAGGGGCGCTTTGTTTTAGTTTTGCGCAAAGAGAAGCGGGAGAAAGCTCCCTATTCTTAGAGCTTACCGGGTTTGGGTGAAGATGTCAATCGCGGCGCAAAAATATTGCGCCGGCATTGTGGCGGCGGGGGCAAAGTTGTGTTATGATAGGATAGAATTGATATATCACTTGCGAGGTAGAAGTGGAACAGACGACGACAAAAAAACTGGGCAGCGCGGTTTTAGAGCTTGCCATTGCGCTGGCGGCCCAGATTGCGCTATATTGTATCTCCAGGGCGGTTTGGATTACGCTGCCCATCATGGCCATTCCCGGGGTATTCATCGGGGCGCGGCACGGCTTTGGCTGGGACGCTGCCTGCGCCGTGCTCAGCGGCCTGGCGGCCTGCCTGCTTCTGGGGCAAAGCGGGGCGTTTCTGGTGGCCATCGCGCTGCCCGTCTTTTTGCTGGGCTCTATTGCCGTGCGCCTGGTGCGCCGCTCGTATGACGGGTTGATCGTCATGGGCGGGGCGATGGCGCTTTCGGTGGGCGCGGGCATCTGGGCCGTGCAGTTTCTGCTGGGCAAAGATCCCGTCAGCTATATCGTGGACTACCTGGCCTGGCTTTTCGCCAACGACGCCCAGGCATCCAGCCTGGCCTACTGCCTGTTCCATGCTGGGGAGATCTCGGCCGGCGCGTTTTCGCTGGAGACGTTTTTGCTGACGCCCATGGAAGAGGTTGTCGCGTATGTTACGGCGGGCGAGCAGCTCAATGCGCTGCGCTCCGTGCTTTCGGGGTATCTGCCTGTTTTAAGCGTCAACTACTGCGTCTATGGCGGCGCGCTGACGTATTTCATCAGCCGGGCGCTGAGCAGGCGGAGCGGCGGCAAAGTCGCCCCGGTTCCGGCGTTCTCCGAGTTCTTTCTGCCAAAGGATCAGGGCGTCTACATGATCCTGCTGTTTGCGGCGTCTATGCTGCCCTCGCTGTTTGGCTGGGAATCCCTCCTGCTGATGGGGGATATGCTCTTTGGGCTGGTAACGGCGGTTTTCGCCATCGAGGGCATGTCGTTCGTGGATTTTCTGCTGCGGCTGAAGATCAAAAACCCCTATGGCAGGGGCGCGATCATCGCCGTGCTCTATCTGCTGGCGCCCTATCTGCTCATGACGGCCGGGGCCGTGGAGCAGGGAATGCAGCTGAGAAGGCATATCAAGGTGATCAAATTATAGAAGCTTAGGATAATAGGAGGTTTTTATCATGAAAGTTATTTTAAACGCGGATGTCAAAGGGAAGGGCAAGAAGGGCGAGATTGTAAACGTCAGCGATGGCTATGCCCGCAACTTCCTGTTCCCCAAAAACCTGGCCAAGGAGGCGACGGCGCAGAACCTGAACGCGGCCAAAGTCGCCCAGGATGCGGCCAAGCATAAAAAACTCGTGGAAAAGGCAGAGGCGCTGGCCCTGGCTGAAAAGCTCTCGGGCAAGACGGTTCAGCTAAAGGCAAAATGCGGCGAGGGAAACCGGCTGTTTGGCGCGGTAACGGCGGCGGAGGTTGCCGAGGCACTCAAGCAGAGCATGGGCATCGAAGTGGATAAGAAGAAAATCGCTCTTTCGGGCGGCATCAAAGAGCTCGGGACGTACGACGTCGCCGTGAAAGTCTATGCCGAGGTTTCCGCGACCATCAAAGTAGACGTCGTCCGGGCGTAGGGGAGAGCATATGCCAGAGGTGATTCGGCGCGTCCCCCCCAGCAGCATGGAGGCGGAGCAATCTGTGCTGGGCGCAATGCTGCTCAGCGAAAACTGCGTGCTTGCCGCGGTGGAAAAACTGCGGGAAGAGGATTTTTATGTGGAGAGCCATCGGCGCATTTGGCGGGCGATGTACGATCTTTCTGCGCTCTCAAAGCCGGTCGATCTCGTTACGGTAACCGAGCGGATGGAACAGGGCGCGCCCCTCAGCCTGGAGGAGCTGACCTATCTTTCGGATCTCACCCAGGCCGTGCCCTCCACGCGCAATATCGATGTCTATATCGGCATCATCAAGGAAAAAAGCCGCCTGCGCCGGCTCATCAATGCCTGCGCGGAGATCGCGGATTTAAGCTATAAGGCCGAAGCGCCTGCGGCGGAAGTGCTCAACATCGCCTCGGATCTCGTCTATAAAATCGCAGACGAGCAGACCGAGCGCAGCCTGGTGCACGTCCGCACGGCGCTGATGGAGAGCTATGAGCTCATCTCCAAAGCGGCCAAATCCAAGGACGGCCTGATGGGCGTGGCCACGGGCTTCCCGCTCATGGATAAAAAGCTCTCGGGCTTCCAGCCCTCCCAGCTCATCGTCGTGGCAGGCCGCCCGGGCATGGGCAAAACCAGCTTTGCGCTCAATATCGCCGAGCATGTGGCCGTCAAAGAGGGCAGGCCGGTGGCCATTTTCTCGCTGGAAATGAGCCGGGATCAGCTGGGCATGCGGCTGCTCTGCGCCGGGGCCCAGGTGGATTCGCAGAACGCCAGAACGGGCGCGCTCTCGGAGAAGGATTTCTACAGCCTGGCAGACGCCATGGTGCCGCTGGAAGGCGCGCCCATCTATATCGACGATACGGCCATCATCGGCCCGACGGAGATGATGGCAAAGCTGCGCCGGCTGCGCCAGCAGGTTGGGGATATCGGCCTGGTCGTCATCGACTATTTGCAGCTGATGGATACGGGCCGGCGCTCGGAAAACCGCCAGCAGGAGATCTCGCAGATCACCCGCTCGCTCAAAGTCGCGGCCAAGGAGCTCCAGGTGCCCATCATGCTGCTCTCCCAGCTCTCGCGTGCCACAGAGAAGCGGGAAAACAAGCGGCCCATGCTCTCGGATTTGCGGGAATCCGGCGCAATCGAGCAGGATGCAGACGTCGTCCTGTTCCTGCACCGGGAGGACTACTACTCCGACGACGAGCAGCATAAGGGCGATGCCAGCATCATCATCGCCAAGCAGCGCTCGGGCCCGACGGGGACCATCAACGTCATGTGGAAGGGCGAGCAGACCAAATACCTGGAAGTGGATTTCCGGGAGGATGAATAGCATATGCAAGCAATGATTACGGGAAAATGGATCACCGGCCAGCAGGATCTGACGGCTGTGATGGAGATCCGCCAAAAGGTTTTTACGCAGGAGCAGGGCTTCCCGGCGGAGGCAGACCGGGATGCGTTCGACGAGCAGGCCATGCACGCCCTGATGTTCGACGGCGATACCCCTGTGGCCACCGGGCGGCTGTATTTCGACGGCGCAAAGCTGTTCCTCGGGCGCATCTGCGTTTTGAAGGAATACCGCGGCCAGTCCATCGGGGATCTGATGACGCGGCTGATGATCCTGCGCGGGTTCGATTTCGCAAAGGAGATCTATCTCCACGCCCAGATGCAGGCCAAGGGCTTTTACGAGCGCTACGGCTTCCGAACGGAGGGCGAGCCGTTTTTGGAGGAGGGGCAGGAGCATGTGCTCATGCGCCTGAAAAAAGAGGAGACGCGCTTCCCGTCCAAATGCGGGGAGGACTGCGCCAAAAACACCATACACTAAACAGCAAGACACGAAGATGATACAATTAGTTGTGCCCCAGGGGCAGGATGGGAAAAATTTAAAGAGCTGTATGCAGGATATGCTGGCGGCCATGAAAAAAAGCGAGGCCGAAAGCCTGCTGCGCAAGGGCTGTGTGCGCGTCAACGGCGTGCGGGCCAGGAAGGATATCCCGCTGGCGGCGGGCGATATTTTAGATCTCTATGTGGAAAAGGAGTATAAGGACTATCTGCCGGATGTCGGCCTGCTCTATGAAGACGACGGCCTGCTGATTTTCAATAAGCCCCCGGGTCTTTCCTGCCTGGAGGATAAGCCGGATGGCAAGCCCACGCTGCTCTCGGTGGCCGAGGAGTATATGCGGGAGAACGGGGACTACGATCCCCGCTTTGGGCGCATGCCCTTCGTCTGCCATCGGCTGGATCACTATACAGGCGGGCTGGTGCTGGTGGCCAAAAACCAGGATATGTATGAGGCGCTGGTGGAGGCGTTCGCCCAGCGGCGGGTGCGCAAGTTCTATAAGGCCATCGTCTGCGGCAGGCCCAAGCGGCAGGAGACGCTCTCGGCTTACATCATCAAAGACGCGGGCAAGGCCAAAGTGCGGGTGCTCCCGGCTCCGGCCAGGGGCGCGAAGCGGGCAGTAACGCGCTATGCCCTGGAAAAACTGGGCGACGGCATTGCGCAGGTGGATCTCGAGCTGGTTACCGGGCGCACGCATCAGGCCAGGGCCATGATGGCCTGGGCGGGATTCCCGATTCTGGGCGACGATAAGTACGGCAACCGCCGGATGAACAAGCGCTATGGCGTCAAATTCCAGGCGCTGTGGTCGTATCGGATTTTGTTTGAGACGGGCAACAACAACACGCTGGCCTATCTCAACGGGCGCTCCTTTGCGACGGACCGCATCGGCTTTCCTTATCTGCCCACGCTGGATGAGGCCGGCGCGGAGTGCGTAGTTTTGCAGGATGGGCGGGAATAAAAAAGAGCAGGCATCTTGCCTGCTCTTTTTTTGCGCCGATCCAACCGGCCTATTGATACTGCTCCAGCCCATATCTTTGCGCGATGGCATCTATGGTGCCGTCTGCCCGCTTGGAGGCGATGGCGGCGTTGAACAGTGCGATGGCATCCGAGTTGCTCTTCCATGCGGCAATGCGGTAGGAGATGCCGCAGAGCGGCTCTTCCACCATGACCAGGTCGTGCTCGAATTCCTGCATCTTATAGCGCGGCGCGATGACGGCATTGCTGGTTTTGGCGTTGACGGCGGCGATGGCATCCGGGTAGGAGGAGCAGTTTAGAAACTCGGAGGCGGCAATCTCCCGATCGGAGAGCGCGCTTCGGATATCCGCGCGCTGCAATTCGCTGGTCATCACCAGCAGGCGCGCATCGTTCAGCGAGCCGATGGAAACCGGGCTGCCCTGGGCGACGTAGGCATGGACGCTGTCTCGGAAATAGCCGTCCGAAAGCGAGAGTCCCTGGGTCTTGAGCACGTTATACGTCAGTTCGCCCATGGCCAGGTCGATCTCCCCGATTTTGAGCTGATAGGAGGCTTCTTCTGCCGGGATGACGACGAAATTCAGCTTGGCATCCGGGTAGACGGCGTGGATAATTTCCTCGGCGGCATCCCGGTCGAACCCGGATGGGAAGCCATCCTCTCCCGGGCTGGAGAAACGGGAATTGGCGATGCCGATGGTGATCTCCTCCTGCGCATACATGGCCGTCTCTGCCGGGCGCAGTTTTTTTGCGCTTTTCCAGAACAGAGCGCCGGCCACGGCCAGCAGAACGGCGGCCGCGCCGATGATCCAGTATTTATAGGTGTATCGGTTAAACAAAGTTTCCAGGCGAAATTTCGGTTGTTGGCGGTATCTTCTCATAGCATCCTCACTTTGCCTCTAGTTTAGCATCTTTCACAAATTTTCGCAATGCGGGGCAAAGAGCTGGGAAATCCGCAAAGGAGGAGAGAAGTGTGTTGAATAATTTTGCTGGAAATGTTAGAATAAGCGAAGAAACACTGCCTGATTGAAATACAAAAGTAGAGGAAAGAGGAAAATGGATTTTAACGTATTATTTGGCAATTTTGCAAACATTACGTGGCAGCAGGTTGTGATGTGGCTCATCGGGGCGCTGCTCATCTATCTGGCCATCAAAAAAGAGATGGAGCCCTCGCTGCTGCTCCCCATCGGCTTTGGCACGATTCTGGTCAACCTGCCCCTCTCGGGCGCCATCACCCAGGGGGCGGAAGTGGGCGTGCTAAACGTGCTGGATGCGGCCGGCATTTCCAACGAGCTGTTCCCGTTGGTGCTGTTCATCGGCGTCGGCGCGATGATCGATTTCGGCCCGCTTTTGAGCAACCCCAAGATGCTGCTCTTTGGCGCGGCGGCGCAGTTTGGCATTTTCGTGACGCTCTCGCTGGCGACCCTGCTCGGCTTCAACATGGCGGATGCGGCGGCCATCGGCTCTGTGGGCACGGCAGACGGCCCGACGGCGCTGTTCGTGGCAAACCTGCTGGGCTCCGGAAAAGTCGGCGCGATCATGGTCGTGGCCTATTCGTATATGGCGCTGGTGCCCATCATCCAGCCGCCTGTCATTCGGTTGCTGACGACCAAAAAAGAGCGCAGAATCCGCATGGAATATAAGCAGAGGGATGTTCCCCAGATCGTCAAGATCATGTTCCCGGTGTTCGTTACGATGATCGCGGGCTTCGTCGCGCCTAAGTCGGTTTCGCTGGTGGGCTTTTTGATGTTCGGCAACCTCATCCGGGAGTGCGGCGTGCTGCGCTCGCTTTCCGAGACGGCGCAGAACGTCATGGCAAACCTCATCACGCTGCTGCTGGGCATCACGGTTGCCATGCAGATGCAGGCGGATAAATTCCTGAATCTGGAGACGCTGGCCATTCTCGGCCTGGGCCTCATCGCCTTTATCTTCGATACGGCGGGCGGCGTTCTGTTCGCCAAATTCCTGAACCTGTTTACCAAAAAGAAAGTCAACCCGATGATTGGCGCGGCGGGCATCTCGGCCTTCCCCATGGCCTCCCGGGTTGTGCATAAGATGGGCAGAGAGGAAGACCCGAATAACTTCCTGCTCATGCACGCGGCCGGCGCAAACGTCGCCGGGCAGATCGCCTCGGTTATCGCCGGCGGCCTGCTCATCAACCTGGTAACATCCGGCATTTTCGGCTGAGCATAAGGAGGAGAAGAACATGGACGGATTTGTCAATTCATTGCTGCTGATGGCATACGGCATGCTGGGCCTGTTTGCCACCATGGGCGCAATTTATGCGGGCGTCGCAGCCATGCGCGCGGTTTTTGCCCGCAAGAAAAAAGACGCATAGCGCGCAAAGCAATTTGGGCAAAGGCGGCGGGGAAATTTGCCCCGCCGCTTTTCTTATGGAGGAGGCAGATGAGGGCGCAAAGCTACATCGGTTTGCCGGAAGGCTATGGGCTCATCCGGGAAATCGATTTGCAGAAGGATAAGAAACTGGCATTTTGGCTGAATATGGCGGCGGGCGCAGCAATGCTGGCCATGCTGGCGCCTGTATTGCCCATGCTGGGCTCGGCGCTCTCCCGCGGCGTGCCGCTGCTGCCGCTTTTGGCTCTGCTGCTGGGCACGTTTGTCTATCCGATTGCGCATGAATGGGTGCACGGCATTTTCATCCGCATTTTCTGCGGCCAAAAGGCAAACTATGGCTTCACCGGCCTTTATGCCTTTGCCGGCAGGGGGGATGCCTATTTCTGCAAGGCGCATTACCTCGTGATTGCCCTGGCGCCGGTGGTCATCTGGGGCGCTGTGCTGGCAGTTCTCTGTGCGCTGGCGCAGGGGCCCTGGTTTCTGGCGGCGTATTTCATCCAGGCCATGAACCTTTCGGGCGCGGCGGGAGATCTCTATGTGGTGTGCCTCTGCCTGCGCGCGCCGGCCGGGCTGTTGGTGAACGACGACGGCGTCTCCATGCGGCTTTATCTCAAAAAAGAAGATTGTTAAATAAATTTTAAAGGAAACGCAATTTTTTGCCTACTGTGTTTTTAAAATCTGAAATGCTACCATATTGGCAGGAGGTTTGTGATGTATCATATTTTGGTTTGCGACGACGATCGGGATATTGTATCCGCGCTGAAGATCTACCTTACGGCCGAAGGGTATGAAGTTTTGGAAGCGTATAACGGAAAGCAGGCGCTGGAAGCTGTGGCCGCGCAGGAGGTTCACCTGATTTTGATGGATTTGATGATGCCCGAAATGGATGGCATCACGGCGACGGCCAAACTGCGGGAGACGAGCAATATCCCCATCATCATGCTTACAGCCAAAAGCGAGGACGGCGACAAAGTGCTGGGCCTCAATATTGGCGCGGATGATTATATCACAAAACCGTTCAACCCCATCGAAGTGGTGGCGCGGGTCAAATCGCATCTGCGGCGCTATACGCGCCTGGGCGGCATCCAGATGCCCGGCTCGGCGCGCATCGAAGTGGGCAGCGTCTGCCTGGACGACGAGAGCAAGCAGGTTACGGTGGATGGGGAGCCCGTCTCTCTGACGCCCATCGAATACAACATTCTGCGGCTGCTCATCCAGAGCCCGGGCAAAGTCTTTTCCATCCGGGAGATCTATGAAAACGTCTGGAAAGACCCGGCCTTCGGGCAGGAGGGGACGGTTGCCGTGCATATTCGCCATCTGCGGGAGAAAATCGAGATTAACCCTGCGGATCCGCGCTATCTCAAAGTCGTATGGGGGCTGGGCTATAAGTTTGAAAGAGAGGTTTCGACGTGAAAAAACTGACGCATAGCCTGCCGGCGAAAATCGCGGCGCTGCTGCTGCTCGTCTTCTTTGTCGTGGGCTGCCTGTGCGCGGGCTCGGGCATCGCCTATATGGAGGGCTGCGGCTATTATGAAAGCGAGAGCTTTTTGGATTCGCGGCAGGCGGCAAATATCACAGAAAATTATGTGGCGCAGGTTTTCGAATACCTGGAGCTTTGCTATGGGCAGCAGGAGAATGCCGAGTATCTTCGGGATTACCTGGAAAAGCGGCTCATGCAGGGCGAGACCAACTACTGCTTTTATGTTGCGGATGAATCCGGCAATATTCTGCTGAAAAACTTTGAGGGAGAGCCGGAGCAGACTGTGGATTACGGCGAATATCTCATGCCGGACGGGACGGTGTATCATCAATATGGGTTTGTCCGGGAGATCACGGCGCAGGATGATTATTATCAAAGCTACCTGCTCTATTCCCAGCTGGCGCCCAAAAAGCATTCGATGATCGTCTGGCTGGGCATCTTTGCGGCAGGGGCGCTGGGCATGGTAATTTTCCTTTTCTGCGCGGCCGGGCATAAGGCCGGGCATGAGGAGATCGTGAAAAACTGGCAGGATCGCATCCCGCTGGATCTCTTTGCCGCGCTGATACTCACTCTGGGGTTAATGCTGGCATTTTTGACGGAGAGAGTGCTGTATCAAATGGATCTCGGCAGGATCTCCGGGTTTTTCCTGGGCGCCGTGCCTTTCTGCCTGGCCTGGCTGTTGCTGGCGCTGGATGCCTGCCTGAGCATGGCGACCCGGCTCAAAGCCGGGAAATGGTGGCAGAGCGCGGTTGTATACCGCATGGGGCGCTGGCTCGTCTTGCGCCTGCGGGAAGTATTTTCTAATTTTAAGCTGACATGGAAAATCGCGCTGACTTTTCTGGCCTATCTTTTTGCCAATGGCTTTTTGCTGCTGATTGCCGCGGCAGAGGGGAACGAGTTTTTCGTGATTCTGGCGCTGGCGGGGAACTTCTTTGTTCTGATCTGGCTTTGCCGCAGCGGCATCCAGCTTCAGGAGATTTTCCGGGGCGGGGAGCGCATTGCAGACGGCGCGCTGGATTATAAGATCAACGCAGAGGGCATGAACCGGGCGCTGCGCGGGCATGCCGAGACGCTCAACAATATCGGGGGCGGCCTTTCCCGGGCTGTGGAAGATCGGATGCAGAGCGAGCGCATGAAAACCGAGTTGATCACCAACGTCTCGCACGATATCAAAACGCCGCTGACCTCCATCGTCAACTATGTGGATCTGCTGGGGAAGGAGCAGATTCCGGGAGAGAGGGCGCAGGAGTATCTGGCGGTGTTGGAGCGGCAGTCTCAGCGGCTCAAAAAGCTCATCGAAGATCTGGTGGAGGCATCCAAGGCATCCACGGGCAACCTGCAGGTGGATTTGCAGCTGACGGACGTCGCCGAGCTTTGCCGTCAGACGGCCGGGGAATATACCGACCGGCTGAGCGCCCGGGAGCTGGAGCTCATCGCGCAGCTGCCGGATGAAGCCTATATCTACGCGGACGGCCGGTATCTCTTCCGGGTGCTGGATAACCTGCTGGGCAATATCTGCAAATATGCCCAGAAAGGCACCCGGGTGTATCTGGATCTGGCGTTCGCCGGGCAGAATGTGGCCATTTCGCTGAAAAACATCTCCAGGGATCGGCTGAATATTTCGCCGGGCGAGCTGATGGAGCGGTTTGTGCGGGGCGATTCCGCCCGCAGCACAGAGGGCAGCGGCCTGGGGCTTTCCATCGCCCGCAGCCTGACCGAGCTCCAAGGCGGCACCTTCGATATCGAGATAGACGGCGATCTCTTTAAAGTGCAGATCTGTTTCCCGGCGGCGCCGCTCATCTAGGCCGGGGCAATCAAAAAAGAGGATATGCCTTTGCATACCCTCTTTTTATTTGCCAAAATCAGGAAAGCTTTTTGGTCAGCGCCAAAAACAGGGTTCCGCCGTCTACTTCCAGCGGAAACATGGCCAGCGCCCCCAGGTGATACATACACAGCGCAACCAGCCCCATCACTGTCTCGGAGGAGGTTGCGGCGGTATCCGAGAGGAAAATATCCCAGTCGGTGTAGGCATAGAGCTCTTTTAAGCGCAGCATCTGCTCGCTGAGCGCGCCGCCCACTCTGCCGTCTGCCCAGCTCCAAAGGATGCTGCCCTCCGCTTCATCCCAAAAAAAGAGAGGCTGTGCGGAAAAACTGAGCACCGCCTGGCCATCTTTCTTAAAGGCCAGCACGCCTTTGGAAAGGTCGCAGCCGATGGACTGCACGCCCAGCTCCTTTAAATGGTACTGCTCAAAAAGCGCCGCGGCGCGCTGGTTATAGTAGCTGGCAGCCCGGCTGATATACTCTTCAAATTTCGCCAGGCTCTGCTGTTTTTGCTCTTCGGTTATGGTTTTCTGTTCCTCGGCCATGGTTTTCTCCTGCTGTTTGTGATTTTGTTAATATTCGCGCCCCGCCCTGCCTTTTCCTGCCCAGAAGCCGGATTTCCCGGGAAAAGAAAAGCCCTGCCTTGAAAACAAAGCAGGGCTTTTGGGCACTCTCTGCGCTAGAAGATGCGGTATGCGCAGTAGAAGTATTTATTCCAATAGGAAGTGCGGAAGGAGCGCTGGACAACCTTGCCGTTGCTGGTCGAGGCGTCGATCATGGTGTCGCCCGAAACCGCAATGCCGACATGCCCGCGGGTCGCGCCCATCTTAAAGACGATGACGTCGCCCCGGCGAATGCTGCTCATGCTGGTGAGCCGCTGATAGCGGGAAGTGCTGCGCCATGCGTAGGAAGTCATATACCCTTGCCGGACGCCCGCCTGGTTCAGCGCCCAGTAGACCAGGCCCGAGCAGTCGAACTGGTTGGGGCCCTTGGCGCCCAGCACATAGCGGCATCCGAGCTTGGAGCGCGCCGCTGCGATAAATGCCTCGACGCCCGCACTGTTGGAGGAACCGGGATCGCTGGGCTTTTTGCCGCCACCGCTGTTTCCGCCCTTGCTCGGCTTTGAGACAGCGGGCGCCTTCTTCGCGCTGTCCGAGAACAGCTTGGCGTTGGTCTGCGCGCCGAACTTCCCGTCCACGGTCAGGCCGTTTTGCTTCTGGAAGGATTTAAGCGCATTGTTGGTATCCTCGCCAAAGTACCCTGTTACTTTGGACATATATTTCAGCTCTTTGAGCCGCTCCTGAATGCGGGTAACGTCGTCGCCGCTGGCGCCGATGGAGATGGAGTTATACTCCGCGTTATCCGAGAGCAGCATCAGCCGGGTTTCCTGGCCGATATAGCCGTCCGAAATCAGGCCGTTGACCATCTGGAACCGCTTGACTGCGGCAACCGTGTCGTCGCCGTATTTGCCGTCCGGCTCGGTCGTCAGATAGCCCAAATTCTTCAGGCGCTTCTGATAGGAGCGGATATCTTCGCTGACCTCGCCCTTGGCCAGGACGTTGGCCTTGGCCTCTTCGGAATACAGCTGCTCGCGGGTCTGCTCGCCGATGGCGCCATCCACCGCCAGGCCATTGCGCTCCTGGAATTTCTGGACAGCCGCCGTCGTCTCGCTGCCATAATGGCCGGTGGCCTTGCTCATATAGCCAAGGTCCCAGAGACGGTGCTGCAATTCGGTGACGTCGTCGCCGTCCATGCCTTCCGAGACGGCATACTTGGGCGCATCTTCGGCAAACAGAGCAGTATAAGTCCCCTCGTCGACGATGCCCGTCTGCTCCAGGCTGCTGCTGCGCTGGAACAGGCCGACGGCCGTGCCGATCTGCTCAGTGTAGGTCAGCGTCGGCTCGTCCTCGCCCATATAGCCCAGCTCGGTAAGCCTGCTCTGAATTTTAGAGACGACCGGGTTTGTCATGCCAGGCTCTGCGTGGCGGGGCGGCTCCTCCGGCTGCGGCGCGGTGAGCACGGCAGTGGAGAGCGCGGCCTGCGCCTGCTCTTCGGATTTTTGTTCGGAGCTTTTGACCGCCGCAGAAACCGCGATGGGCGCCGCGGCGATGAGCACCAGCGCCGTCGCCAGCGAGACGATGGCCTTGCGGCTCATCCTGCGGAAGAGGGACGGGGTTTCACGGAAAAACGCCGCAAATTTCGCCGGAAGAGCGGCAAACAGCTGCGGGATTTTGCGTAAGAACCCCGGCACTTTGCGGAAAAATGCGGGCATCTTGCCAAAGAAGGTGGGAATGCCTGCAAAGAAACTGCAAACGCTGGCCCAAACCTGCGCGAAAAAGGCTTTGGCAGAGGCTGGCTTTGCCTTGGGCGCTCTGGGCGCGGCGATAGGCGCCTTGTCCTGCACTGCCTGCTGCCTGGGCGCCGAAAGAGGGGCCCTTTTGATGGCGCTGGCGGCTCTGCGCCGGGGGCTTGTCCGCCGGTAATTGGAAATGCGCCGTCTCCGTTTCAGGTTCAGGAGCATTTGCTTCCAGAAAAGCTTGATTTTTCTCAAAAATTGTTTCATAGTCCTGCTTTCCTAAATAAGAATACTTTGATTTGCATTATACGATAAAATTAACATTTTGTATACATCGCGGCGCAGAGGGCGGCCGGGCGGCGCGCACCCCGGCCGATTATAGACAAGAAAAACGCAAATTTTGAATTTTTTATGACGCGGCATTTTGCTTATGCTATACTGGAAGAAATCAGGAGGTTTTGGGCATGAGAGAGTATTTTGAGCGGTGCGCGCCCGGGCAGGCCGGGGTAGACGCCGGGCGGCTGCTGGAGCTCTGCCGGGAGCTGCAAAAGCCGCAGTATGGTCTGCATGCGCTGATGTTTCTGCGCCAGGGAAAGGTGATCTACGAGAGCTATTTTGCGCCCTATGAGAAGGGGAAACGGCACAGCCTGTTTTCCGTCTCCAAGAGCTTTACGGCCATCGCCGTTCTCTTTGCCGTTCAGGAAGGCCTGCTTGGGCTGGAAGACCGGGTCGTCTCCTTCTTCCCGGATAAACTGCCGTCGCAGCCCTGCCCGAATATGGCGGCCATGACGGTCCGGCATCTGATGATGATGGCGCCGGGCTTTTCCGCTGCGCCGCACGATTTCAAATACCCGCATCTGGACGATGTGGTAAACGATTTTCCCTATTCCTACGAGAATTTTGCCTACCAGCCGCAGACGGACTGGGCTGGCGATTTCCTGCATAAATACGTGGAGCACACGCCGGGGGAGCGCTTCCTATACTGCTCTGCCTGCACATATATGCTCTCGGCCATTTTACAGCGGGTCAGCGGCCAGAACCTCCTGGAGTTTTTGCGCCCGCGCCTGTTTGAGCCGCTGGAAATTGCGGATGCCGCATGGCAAAAATGTCCGGAAGGGGTCTGCACCGGCGGCTGGGGGCTCTCGCTCTGCGCGGAAAGCCTGGCCAAGTTTGCGCAGTTTATGCTGCAGGAAGGGCGCTGGCAGGGCAGGCAACTGCTGGATGCCCGGTATATCCGGCAGATGAGCCAATGCCAAATTCTCATCCATACGCCCGGCCGGAAACAGCCCGAGCAGTTCGGCTATCAGGTTTGGGTAGAGGGTGAGCAGGGAATTTACAGCGGTGTGGGCGCCTTTGGGCAGGCATACGTCGTGTTCCCGGAGCAGCAGGCCGTGGCCGTGCTGCTGGGCGGGAGTATGCAGTATCTGCGCGCACTGCAAATACTGCGCAAGAAATTCCCCAGGGCAGTCGGCCAAGGGGGCGCAGATGCGCTGGCAGAGCGGGAACTGGCGCAGCTGGCAGGGGAGGCGAGAATCGCTCCAACGGAGGGGGCGCCCTCCTGGCAGGAGCCGCTGGCCGCGCGCTATTCCGGCAGGGAATATGCCCTGGCGCCCAACTACCTGGGGCTGACGGGCATCCGCTTTTGGTTTGGGGAGCGGGACGAGGTGGAAATCCAGATGGGGCGGCGAAGCAGCCGCCTGGCCATCGGATACAGCGCCTTTCTCCGGGGCAAAATGCCGCTCATAGAAAACGAGTTTATGGATGCGCATAATCAGCTGGTCTTCTCTGCGGCGGCCTGCTCGGGCGCATGGCAGGAGGGCAAATACCATCTGCGCATCGCCTATACCGAGCAGTGCTATATCAGCGATTTTGAGATCGAGTTCGCGCCGCACGGCATCCATATCTCGTGCGGCAGAAATGTCGGGTTCGTGCAGAGCGCGAATATGCCCATGCTGGGCTATCAAAAACAGTGAGGGGCGGAAAATGCAAAAAGAGCAAATGAGTGATAAGATGCTGGTCTGCCGGGACTGCGGCAATGAATTCGTGTTTACAAAGGCAGAGCAGTTGTTTTTCAGGGAAAAAGGCTTTGAAAAAGAGCCCGTGCGCTGCCCGGCCTGCCGGAAAGCGAGAAGGCAGGAGAAGGCAGGCCAAAAGAGAAGATAAGCAGGAAGCGGCCGCGCCGCCTCTGCGCAATAAAAAAGCCCCGCCAATTGGCGGGGCATGCGTTTGTATTTGCTGTTTGGGATATGGCGCGGCGCATACGAGTTTTGGCAGTCTGCTTTTGGAAGATCCATCCTTATGGCAAATCATTGCCGCGGGTTTGCATCGCCCGGCTTTTTTGGTGATTTTTGAGGCTTGCCGCCCGGGCCGTGATTAGAAAACCCGCCGGGCCGCCGCGAAATTCGCAAGCCAGCGATATCTTTTTTCTCCGGAAAACCTGAAGCAGGAATAAAAGGGTTTGCGTGGCCTGCTTCCTGCGTCGCTTTTGGGGCACACTTTGTATTTTATAGAAGAAGATAAAATAAAGTTTTGCCGGAATATCCAAAAGGGATGCCTATTTTTCGCGCCTAGGCGCTGGGGCTCTGCGCGATGCCAGCTGCCCGGCGAAATGCGCCGCAGCCTATCCCCTGGCTGCTCTTTGGCTCTTCACTGTTCATTGGAATCGCTCCCTTCTGCTCATGCCATAGTTGAGAATCTGCACTCCCGCCGCTTGGAACTCTGCGGCTTTCTTATATCGCAAAACCACCCTCGCTTATTTTTGGAAACCCACTGCTCCCAGCGGCGAAAATGCTTTTGCTCTATGGAGTTTTGCTTCTCTTACTTATAATATTCGCAGAGAAACCCGCCGTTCCTTCTTTTTTATAAAAAATATTTTCGGCTTGCTCCGCTTTTTAGGGGCTTGACAATTATGGTATAATAAATCTGCGGAATGCCGGATTGGCATAAACGCGCGAAACATAAAAACGAGGATAAATATTTTATATGCTACAATTAGAAGAGATTACGCTTGGTCTCAAAGAGAGGTATGAAAGCTTTGCGGAATATGAAAAGCTTTCATTTTTGCGTTTCCCCAATATTTTCATGTCCCGGGGGTGCATGGCGCTGCGCTACGGCGAAAAAGAAGGGGCCATGAGCATCTACTCCGTCATGCCAAGGCTGGAAGTGCCGCCCTATGGCCTGGGCTTTTTCGTCAAGGAAGGGCAGAGCGCGGCGCCGCTGGTGCGGGCGGCGGAGGAGAAGTTTGGCGGCAAGGTGAATTACTACGAGCTTTCCGAGCCCATGGTGGACAAACTCCTCTCGGACTGCCCGGGGATGTTCCGCAAAGAGGAATCGGTGGACGACGAGGACTATATCTACGAAACCGAGAAGCTCATCTCGCTTTCCGGCAAGAAATATCACTCCAAGCGCAACTTTGTCAACCGCTTCGAGGCCAACTATTCCTATGAATACCTGCCGCTGACGGGCAGCAACGCGATGGAATGCCTGCCTGCGCTGGAGGAGTGGTTTGCGCGGCACCACGAGAAGATGCTCTTTTATTTCGATGAGCAGGAGGCCATTTTGGAGCTGCTGAACAACTTCGATGCCCTGGGCCTTAGAGGGGCGGCCATCAAAATCGACGGGAAAATCCGCGCCATGACGATTGGCGAATTCCTGCCGCCGGATACCGCGCATATCATCATCGAAAAGGCGGATATCGACTATCCTGGGCTGTATGCCGTCATCAACCAGAAGTTTTTGGAGCACGAATGGGCGGGCACAAAGCTGGTCAACCGGGAGGAGGATATGGGCGTGGAGGGCCTGCGCAAGGCAAAGCAATCCTATCATCCCGTCTTCCAGAACAAAGTGTTCAACGCCATCCGCATCTAGCCGAAAATTTTCCAGATTTGGAAAAAATAAGTTTAAAAGAAAAAGCACCTGTCCATACTAGCTATAACAAAAGCGAAATGACAGGTGTTTTTTTATGAGAGCAAAAAAGATGTATCTTCTTTTGGCGGCGATTCTGCTTTTAAGCTGTGTCTCTGCCCGGGCGCAGGAGCCCTTCCGGCTGCACATCATCGCCAACAGCGACGGCGCGGCGGATCAGAAGGTCAAGCTGATGGTGCGGGATGCCATTTTGGAATATACCGCGGATCAGGCCACTGCCTGCCGGGATAAACAGCAGGCAGAGCACTATATGCGCGAGCATCTATCCGAGCTGGAAGCCTGCGCCAACCAGGTGCTGGCGGAAAACGGCTTTGGCTATACCGCACGGGCCTATCTGGGGCGGTTCGAATTCCCGGATAAGACGTATGGCGACGTAACCTACCCCGCCGGAGAGTATGATGCCCTGCGCCTGGTGCTGGGCCAGGGAGACGGGCAGAACTGGTGGTGCGTCATGTTCCCGCCGCTGTGCATCGTCAATGAGGAGATTTTAGAGCAGGAGGAAGTGGAATACACTTCTCTGGCGTGGGAATGGCTGCAATCCCTGTTTGGGGGCGGAGAAAAGGAGGCAAACGATGCAAAGACAGTTTCTTAAAAGAAGCGCCGCAGTGGTGCTGATCGCCCTGCTGGCGGCGGCCTTTTGGCTTTCGGCGCTGGGGGTGACGTATACCAAATTGCCGGCCAGCGATGTGAAGGAAATCCAGCGGCGGCTCAAAGCCTGGGGCTATTACAGCGGCAATGTGGACGGCATCTACGGCGACCAGACCTACCGGGCCGTCCGCTATTTCCAGAGCAAGAACGGCCTGGCTGTGGATGGCATTGTGGGCAGCAGGACGGCAGAAAAACTGGGCATTCAGCTCTCCTCGGGCAAAGAGGAGGGGACGGACGCCTATCTGCTGGCCAAGCTGGTCTATGCCGAGGCTCGGGGCGAGCCCTATCAGGGCAAGGTGGCCGTGGCGGCGGTGGTGCTCAACCGGGTGCGCAGCTCGGCGTTCCCAAACAGCATCTCGGGCGTCATCTATCAGCCGGGGGCGTTCTCGGTCATCTCGGATGGGCAGATATCGCTCTCGCCGGATGCCGAGGCCCTGCGCGCGGCCAAGGATGCCCTGGCAGGCGCAGACCCAACCGGCGGATGTGTCTTCTACTATAACCCAAAAAAGACGTCCAATTCCTATATGCTCAGCAAGCCCGTGGCCGTGGTCATCGGCAATCACAGCTTTTGCTACTAGGCTTTGGGCAGGCGAAGGAGAAGTATGATGCAGGAAAAGAAAATGCGGTATTTGAAGTGGATTGCGGTTACTGCGACGGTGGCCGTCGTCATCTCGGCCACGTGCTATGCCTTTTTTGCAGACCGGCGCACAGCCCGGCTGGAGCAGCAGTATGCCGCCCGGCAGGAGGCGGCCTATGGCGAGCTTATCCAGGGCATCGCCTCCCTGGAGGGCAAGCTGTATAAGCTCTCGCTCATGCCCAATTCGGCGCAGACATCCGGCCTGCTGGCGGATATCTGGCGGCAGACGGGTGAGCTGAACGGGTATCTGGCCGCGCTGAACTTGGGAGACGAAGTCCATCAGGCGATTTTCACCTTTCTGAACCAGGCGGGGGATTACGCCAAACAGCTGTTTTTGCGCTCTGCCGGGGGCGGCGCGCTGGAGCAGGAGGATGCCGGGCAGATTTTAAAACTGCAAGGCGCCTGCGCGCAGCTGGAGCAGAATCTGGAAGGCGCATGGCAGGCGGGATATGCCGGGGGCGGCGCACTGGTCTCCTTCTTTCCGGAGGATTCTGGCTATACCGAAAATTTCTCCGCTCAGGAATACCCCCGGCTGATCTACGACGGCCCCTTCTCCGAGAGCCTGGAGAGTGCGCCCGCCCTCAAAGATGCGGCGAAAGTTTCCCAGGAGCAGGCACAGCAGCTGGCCGAGGAATTTGCAGGGGAGAGCCTGGAGTTTGCCGGATATAATAAGGAAGCGAAAGTTCCCTTTTTCTGCTTTTCCGGCCAGAGCGGCACGCTGGTTTCGGTGGCCGAGCAGGGCGGCGGGATTTTGTCCTGGAGCCTTCCGCGGCAGACGGATATCTCCGTTCAGCCCACCCCGCAGCGAGCCGAAGAGTTAAAGCAGGCTGGCCTGGAGTTTTTGCGGCAGAAGGGCTATCCCGAGGCCGAGCTCTCCTATGCGCAGTATTACGGCGGGGATGCTCTGCTCAATTTCGTCCCCCTGCAGGATGGCGTGCGGCTCTACCCGGATCTCATCAAGCTGTGGATTCGGGCGGATGATATGCAGGTTGTGGGCATGGATGCCTGGGCATATGTCAAAAACCATAAGCAGAGGAGCTTTGCGCAGGGCATTTCCCTATCCGAAGCCCGCGCCCAGCTTCCGTCCGCGGCAAAGGAGACAGACTGCGCCATGGCCGTCATCCCAAAAGAGACGGGGCAGGAGGTCTACTGCTGTGAATTCTTCTGCGAATATGAGGGCAGGCAGGCCATTCTCTATCTGGATGCGGCAGATGGGAGCGTGCAGGATATTTTGGAGATTGTGCATGTCAACGACGGCGTTTTGACAAGATAAGAATTCAAAAATTGCAAAACAGAAGAAAAGAGCGCCGAAAACCGGCGTTCTTTTTGGGTTTTGCAAAACGAAATGCAGGAAAAAAATAAAAAGTTTCAAAAATATTGCAAAATTCTCCAGAAAAATATTGCGCCCGGCCGGCCTTGTGTGATAAAATTAGCCAATATGCAGAGGGGTTTCTGCCAGAAAGCGGAAGGAAGGGCGAAATGCAGGAAGTACGCATCAGTATCGAAAGCAAGCAGGCGGCCTGCGGCGAGCAGGACCATACCGAGATGAAACTGCAGGGCACGCTGCAAAAGCAGGGCGAGGCCCGGGTGATAGAATATACCGATATGGAGACGGGCGACGCGACCATCATCACCATGCAGAAGGGGATGGTCAGCATGCAGAAGAAGGGCACCATCGAGACGGAGTTTATCTTCGAGCAAGGGAAAAGCTGCTCGACGCTGTATAAAACGCCCTTTGGCTCTATGGACGTCACGATCTTCCCGACGCATGTGCAGGTAAAGCTGGAAGAGCACGCCGGGAAAATCGGCCTGGAATATGTCATGAATATCGCAGGGGCGCAGGTGGTTACCCAGCTGAGCCTCTGCTATGAAGAATGTTAAATAAGGGAGGAAAAGAAAATGAAAATTAAGTGGATTGCGCATTCGTGCTTTCATATTACATTATCAAGCGGAAAGGTTTTGGTGTTCGATCCGTTTGGCGAGGGCATCGGCTATCAGATGCCGCGCATGGCGGCGGACTATGTGTTCTGCAGCCACGACCACTTCGATCACAACGGCACGCAGGGCATAGAGCCTGGCTTTGCGCTGTTTAACACGCCGGGCCATTACGAGGCAGAGGAACTCAGCATCGACGGCATCCCCTGCTGGCACGACGATGCCCAGGGCCAAAAGCGGGGCAGCAACATCATCTTCAAGGTGAAAGCGGAGGGCGTTACGCTGGCGCATCTGGGCGATCTCGGCCATTTGCTCAGCCCGGAGACGGCCGCGCAGCTGGCGGATGTGGATGTGCTGATGATTCCGGTGGGCGGCAACTATACCATCGATGCGGATCAGGCCTTTGAAATCTGCAAGCAGCTTGAGCCCAACGTCATCCTGCCCATGCACTACCGCACGCCTTCGCTCAGCGTGGACGTCGCGCCGGCGGCCGGGTTCATCCAGGCGACCAAGGGCTATTTCGACAGATCCGTTCTGGGCGAATCCAGCTTCAATTATATTGCGGCGGATCGTAAAAAGCGCACGCGCATCTTCCTGATGAATCCGGCGCTGGAAGAATAGCGCGGCTAAAGGGTATCTTATCGTTTCGGAGGAAACAGTTATGGCAACCAAATACATCTTCATTACAGGCGGCGTCGTCTCTTCGCTGGGCAAAGGCATCACGGCAGCATCCCTTGGCAGGCTGCTCAAGAGCCGGGGGTACAAAATCGCAATGCAGAAATGCGATCCCTATCTGAATGTGGACCCTGGAACCATGAGCCCTTTCCAGCATGGCGAAGTATTCGTAACCGACGACGGCGCGGAGACGGATTTGGATATCGGCCACTATGAGCGCTTTACGGATGAAAACTGCTTCCGGGATTGCAGCATCACCTCCGGCAAGATTTACCACAGCGTCATCACCAAAGAGCGCCGGGGAGACTACCTTGGCGGAACTGTGCAGGTGATCCCGCATGTAACCAACGAGATCAAGGAGCGCATCCGCGCCGTGGGCGAGCACTCGGGCGCGGATGTGGTCATCACAGAGATTGGCGGAACGGTGGGCGATATCGAATCCCAGCCGTTTTTGGAGGCCATCCGCCAGCTCAAATGGGATTTGGGCGAGGGCAACAGCCTGTTTATCCATGTTACGCTCATCCCCTATCTGAACAAAGTCGGCGAGATTAAGACCAAGCCCTCCCAGCACAGCGTCAAGGAACTGCGCTCGCTGGGCATCCAGCCGGATATTCTGGTCTGCCGGTGCGGCCAGCCGCTTTCCGCGGGCATCAAGGAAAAACTGGCGCTGTTCTGCAACGTCCGGGGGGACTGCGTCATCAGCAACCCGGACTGCGACAGCCTGTATCAGCTGCCTGTAGTACTGCATGAAGAGGGGCTGGATATCCGGGCGTGCGAAAAACTGGGGCTGGATCTCGGCCGCCAGGCAGACCTGGGGGTCTGGAACCAGCTGGTCGGCCTGCAGCAGCGCGCCCTTGAGGGGGGGAAGGTGGAGATCGCGCTGGTGGGCAAATACGTCGAACTGCACGACGCGTATTTGAGCGTCGTCGAATCCCTGGCTCATGCCGGGATGCACCGGGGCGTGAACGTCTGCATCCGCTGGGTTTCGGCGGTGGATTTGGAGCAGAGCGAAGACCCGGCGGCACTGCTGGCCGGCGCGCAGGGCATCCTGGTGCCCGGCGGCTTTGGCGAGCGGGGCATTGCAGGCAAGATTTTCGCGGCCAAATATGCCCGGGAAAACCGCATCCCCTATCTGGGCATCTGCCTTGGGATGCAGATTGCGACCATCGAGTTCGCCAGAAACGTCCTGGGCTGGGCGGATGCCAACTCCACCGAGTTCGACGCGGGCACGGCGCATCCCGTCATCGATGTGATGCAGGATCAGAAGCACCTGGAAAACCTGGGCGGAACCATGCGCCTTGGAAAATACCAGTGCGACTTGGCGGCGGGCAGCCGGGCTCAGGCGGCCTATGGCCAGAGCACCATTTTCGAGCGCCACCGCCACCGCTACGAGTTCAACAACGCCTACCGCGCACAGCTGGAGCAGGCGGGGCTTCGGGTGGCGGGCGTCAACCCGGAGAGAGATTTGGTCGAGATTGTGGAAATCCCGGATCACCCCTTCTATGTGGGCGCGCAGTTCCACCCGGAGTTCAAATCCCGGCCGGATCGCCCGCATCCGCTGTTCGCCGGGCTGGTGAGCGCCGCGGCAGAGCAAAACTAGAGATTTTATAAAAAAGCCAGAGGCAGAGCGCCTCTGGCTTTTTTGCGGGAAGCGCTAAGCCTCCCAGGCCATGAGATATTCTTTTTCGCCGGTATCGCTGTCCAGGCATTCGCCCTGAATCTGAAACTGTTCTCTGCGGTAAAACGCGATGGCTCTGGCGTTTTTCTGATAGACGCGCAGCTCCAGCCGCTTTTTTCTGGCCTTCACATAATCCAGCAGCTGCCCGCCTATCCCCCGGGACCGCGCCTGGCCGCAGACGAAGATGCCCGCGATGTAGATGCCGTCCAGCCCGATAAACCCCTGGATTTCTCCCTGCTCTTCATAGAGATACACTTCCGCCAAGGGCAGCATCTGTTTTACCTGCTCAAAATGATCCTGCCAGTACTCCGCAGGAATAAAATCATGCGCCTTTTGGTTGGTATCCAGCCAAATCTCGGCCACAGCGGCGAGATCTGCCGCCTGAAATGGGCGAATCATGGGGCCCTCCTTAAAACTCATATCTTGTGCCGTGCGAGAGCAGCAGAGCGTCTGTCAGAGTGATGCAAAGAATGATGGTGTTCTGGTCGCCAAGGTCGCTATGGCCGTTGTCAATCCATACGGCAAAGGCTTTCTTTAGCTTTTGGGCAATGGTGCTGTTTTCCTCACTGCCAAAATATCCCAGGATCCTGCCAGTTCCGTGGCCGGTGAACCACTCGCCGGCGATGGCCACAGCCGGGTTATCCCGGATTTGCCGCATCTTATTGGAGCGCGCGTGGGTGACAGCGTAAAATGCGCCGTCCTCATAATAGGCGTTGATATACCGCACGAAGGGGATGCCGCCCTCCACCGTAGCCAGCGCAATCACCGTGTCTTTTCCAAACCGCTTGGCCATGATTTGCTCGGCCTTTTGGCACCAATTTTTCATAAAATGCTCTCCTTTGATAGCAATAAAATAGCATGGCGGCGGGGCTGGGTCAAGGCGTGCGGAAAAATGTGTATAGGAAATGGCAGGGCTGTGAATAATTGGATTATAGGCGGAAAAAGCGCTTGACAAAGCGATTTTGATTCTACATAATATAAATACCAGAAATATTTTATTTTCCCATTTTTAATTTGTCGATATAGTTTGATGTTTCTCGTCCATCAGACTTTTCAAGTATAAAAAACACAATACAAACCTGGCTTTTGCATACGCGCAAAATTGCCTGCTTTTTCGTGCGGCAAAAGCTGGAAAGGAAGAGCAAGTTTATGGACCTTGAATTACTCAAAAGCAAAACATTGAGCGATCTGAGAGAGATTGCCAAACTTGCCGGCGTAAAATCTGTTACGACGTATAAGAAGGGCGAGCTGCTGGAAATTCTTTTTGGGCTGGAGCAGGAGCAGCAGGCCCAAAACCCGCAGACTGCCCCGGAGCCTGCGCCTTTGGCCCCGGAGGAGGACGACCTGCCCATGGGCATCTTTGAAGAGGAAGAGCCGGGGCAGGAGGAAGAAGGGCGGCCGGAGCCAGAGCGCAGCGCACTGCACTATGAGGAGCAGGAAGGGGAAGAGACCTCTGCCAGAAGGCGGGTTGTGGAATACGTCCAGGGCAACGATGCCGTCAACGAGCTGCTGGCCACGGGCGAATGCAAAGATGCCGAGGGCGTGCTCGAAGTGCATCAGGATGGCTATGGCTTTCTGCGCAGCAACAACTATCTGCCCGGCCGAAACGATGTGTATGTCTCCATGGCGCAGATCCGCAAATTCAGCCTGAAAACCGGCGATAAAGTCAAGGGGAAAACCCGTCCGGCAAAGGAAGGGGAAAAACTGCTGGCCCTGCTGTATATCGAGAGCGTCAACGACGGGCCCGTCGAAGAATGCACGGGGCGCAAACCCTTTGAAGAGCTGACGCCCATCTACCCGGACCAGCGCTTTAAGCTGGAGAATATCCGGGCCTCCCGGGATATGGCCATTCGGCTGATTGACCTGGTCTCGCCCATCGGCAAGGGGCAGAGAGGGCTCATCGTCGCGCCGCCCAAGGCCGGCAAGACGATCATGCTCAAGAAAATTGCCAACAGCATCACGCGCAACTACCCGGATGTGGAGCTGATTGTGCTGCTCATCGATGAGCGGCCGGAGGAAGTGACGGATATGCAGCGCTCGATTAAGGGCGAAGTCGTCTATTCCACGTTCGACGAAAAGCCGGATAACCACACGCGGGTGGCCGAGATGGTCATCGAGCGGGCAAAGCGGCTGGTGGAGCATGGCAGGGATGTTGTCATCCTGTTAGACAGCATCACCCGGCTGGCCCGGGCGTATAACCTGACGGTGCCGCCCTCCGGGCGCACGCTTTCGGGCGGCCTGGACCCAAGCTCGCTCTATAAGCCCAAGATGTTCTTCGGCGCGGCCAGAAACATCGAAAACGGCGGCAGCCTGACGATCATCGCAACGGCGCTGGTGGAGACGGGCAGCCGCATGGATGAGATCATCTTCGAGGAATTCAAGGGCACGGGCAATATGGAACTGCATCTGGATCGCCGGCTGTCCGAAAAGCGCATTTTCCCGGCGCTGGATCTGGCCAAATCCGGAACCAGAAGAGAGGAGCTTTTGCTCAGCAATACCGAGCGGGAAGGCATCTGGGCCATCCGCAAAGTGCTCTCCTCGGGCAATACGGCGGAGGTTACCGAGCAGCTCATCAGCATGCTTGTGCGCACGCAGACCAACGAGGAGTTCCTCATCCGCCTGCAGGAATGGCTGAATATCTGGGAGAAAGAGGGCTTTAAGCTCACCCAGGGCGGCCGCTATTAGCTATGCCGGGCGCGGAATGGGAGGCTTTGCCCATCACGGCGGAGGATGCGAGAGAATACCTTGGCTGGCAGTATGAGCCGCCTTATGATTTTTATAATATCGCGCCAAAGCTGTGGGGGCGGGAGATCAAGGCGATGCTCCAGCCTGCGCCGGGGGATTGCTATTATGCCGTGCACTGCGGCGGAAAAATGGCTGGCTGCTTTGAACTACATTGCAGGGGGAAGACTGTGGAGATTGGCGTTGCGCTTCGGCCGGATCTCACGGGAAAAGGCCATGGCCGTGCGTTTTTGGCCTGTGTGCTGGCGCAGGCGCGGCAGCTTTTCCTGCCGGAACAGTTCGCTTTGCATGTGGCGGCATGGAACGGGCGGGCGCGGCGGCTGTATCAGGCGGCGGGCTTTCGGGAGGCTGGCCGGGAGTGCTGGCAAATCGGCGGGAGCGCCGTGGATTTTATCCGCATGGAGATGCCCGTCCAGGCTTTTTTCGAAAAAACTTGAAAAAAGCTTGCAATATGGCGGGTTTATGATATACTAATAACTGCGACTTTATAGAGAAGGGGTGAGTTCTGTGAAACCTAATATACATCCGAATTACGGAGAGTGTGTTGTGAAATGTGCTTGCGGGGAAACCTTCGTAACAGGTTCTGTTAAAAAAGAGATGAAAGTGGACGTTTGCTCCAAGTGCCATCCGTTCTTTACAGGCAAGCAGAAGCTGGTCGATACCGGCGGACGTGTGGATCGTTTCAAAAAGAAATACGGTCTCAAATAGTTTACGAAAAATACAGAGCGGGCTTCGCTCTGTTTTTTTGTAGGCTGTTTCGAGAGTTTTAGAAGGGCTGAGCCGGAGAATTTTTATGAACAAACAAGCAAAGAGAAGCACGGTGGGCGGCCAGGGCGTTCTGGGCGGCGTGATGATGCGCTCCCCCAAAAAGGCGGCGCTGGCCGTGCGCAAACAAGATGGCGCTATCGCCGTAAAAACGTGGGAAGTGGAGCAGAAGAAGAGCTGGTTTGCCCGGCTGCCCGTGGTGCGCGGGGTCATCAATTTTGTCGATATGCTCTTTACGGGTGTGGGCGTGCTGATGGATGCGGCCAAAATGAGCGAAGAGGGAACCGAAGAGTTCGAACCCAGCAGGTTTGAGAAGTTTGTGGCCGGAAAACTGGGCAAAAAGGCGGAGGACGTCATGATGTTTTTTGCCGTGGCCATCGCGCTGGTGCTGGCGGTTCTGCTCTTCTTCATGCTGCCCACGTTCCTAACCAGCCTGCTGAGGGGCGCCATCCAAAGCCCGCTTTTGCTCAACTTGGCGGATGGGCTCATCCGCATCGCCATCCTCATCTTATATATGCTGAGCTGTACGCTGATGAAAGATATCAAGGATGTTTTCCGTTATCACGGCGCCGAGCACAAGACCATCTCCTGCTATGAAGCCGGGGAGGAGCTGACGGTGGAAAACGTGCGCAAATACCGCACACTGCACCCGCGCTGCGGCACCAGCTATCTGCTGCTGGTTATGCTGGTGACGGTGCTGGTCTATTCCTTCTTCGGGTGGAGCGACAACCTGCTGCTGCGCCTGGGATTGCGGCTGCTCATGCTGCCCGTCATCGCGGGGGTGGCATATGAGGTGCTCAAACTGCTGGCCATGAGCGACTGCATTCTCGTGCGCGCCCTGCGCTGGCCGGGGATGCAGCTTCAGCGGCTGACGACGGCCGAGCCCACGGACGAGATGATCGAGATTGGCATTCTGGCCTTTGAGATGGCGCTGGAGGAAAAGAGCCCAGAGGAGCTCGCCGCGCTGAGGGAGCAGTTTTCGCATAAAAAGGAGCAGGAAACCGGGAGCCAGGAGGCAGGGCAGGCATGAACCGTCTGCAAGCCTATCGGCAGCTTAGGCAGGAACTGGCGCATCTGGGGCCGGGCGAGGCGGAGGCCGAAGCCAGGGAAGCGCTGGAAGTGCTTTGCAAAGTCTCCGCGCAGGATTTGCTGCTGGAGCCGGGCCGGGAACTGCCCGAAGAGCAGGCGCTGGCCTTGCAGGAGCTGGCCTGCCGCAGAAAGGCCGGGGAGCCCTTGGCCTATCTGCTGGGAAGCCGGGCGTTTTACGGGATGCGCTTTGCCGTTTCCCGGGCTGTGCTCATCCCCCGGCAGGAGACAGAGCTGCTGGCCCAGCGCTGTATCCAAATCATTCAGAGGAAGAACCTGAAAACCGCGCTGGATCTCTGCACGGGCAGCGGGTGCATCGCCGTTTGCCTGGCAAAGTATACGGCGGCGGCCGTCTCCGCTTCGGATATCAGCCCGGATGCGCTGGCGGTTGCCCGGGGCAACGCGGAAAAACTGGGCGCGAACGTGCATTTTTTTGCGTCGGATTTGCTGGAAAAAGCGCAGGGGCCGTATGATCTCATCGTCAGCAATCCACCCTATATCTCGGATGCGGAATACGCCGCCATCGACGCGGGCGTGCGGGAGCAGGAGCCGGCATTGGCGCTGCGCGGCGGGGCGGACGGCCTTGCGTTTTACCGGCGCATCGCGGCGCAGGCCCCGAGGCACCTGGCAAAAGGCGGGCAGCTGGCGCTGGAAATCGGCTATGAGCAGGGGAAGGCAGTTTGCCGCTTGCTTGCAGAACAAGGCTTTGATAAAATAGAGCTGGCCAAAGATTATGCCGGGCTGGATCGGATGGTCTTTGCAGAGTGGAATTTAGCTTGGGAGTAGAAATAGATGTTTGAAAAACTGGAATCCATTAAAAAAAGATATGAAGAGCTTTCGGCGGAGATCTCCAAAAGCGAGGTCATCGCCAATCAGGAGCTTTGGCGCAAGCTGATGAAGGAGCACGCAGACCTGGAGGAGATCGTCTCGGCCTACGAGGCCTATCTCTCCATGCAGGAGGAACTGCCCGAACTGCGGGAGATGCTCAAAACCGCAGACGACGCCGAGCTGCGCGAGATGGCCCAGGAGGAGATCGCCTCCCTGGAAGAGAAGATGCAGAAAGCCGAGGAGGAGCTGAAATTCCTGCTCATCCCCAAAGACCCGAACGACGGCAAAAACGTCATTCTGGAGATTCGCGCGGGCACGGGCGGCGACGAGGCCTCGCTGTTCGGCGCAGATCTGCTGCGCATGTATACCCGCTATGCCGAGCGGCATGGCATGAAGATGGAGACGCTCTCCTCGAATATGACCGAGCTTGGGGGCGTCAAGGAGATGGTCGTGCTCATTTCGGGCAAAAACGCGTTTTCCCGCCTGAAATATGAGAGCGGCGTGCACCGGGTGCAGCGCGTTCCCGAGACGGAATCCGGCGGCCGCATCCATACTTCCGCGGCGACGGTGGCCGTGCTGCCCGAGGCGGAGGAAGTGGACGTGAAAATAAACCCGGGAGACCTGCGCATTGATATTTACCGCGCTGGCGGCCATGGCGGCCAGGGCGTCAACACGACGGACTCGGCCATCCGCATCACGCACCTGCCCACCGGCCTGGTGGTAACCTGCCAGGACGAGCGCTCCCAGCTGAAAAACAAGGAGCGGGCCATGAAGGTGCTCATGAGCAAGCTCTACGATAACGCGCTGACCGAGGCGGCCAGCGAGCAGGCGGAGAACCGGCGGAGCATGGTGGGCAGCGGAGACCGCAGCGAGCGCATCCGCACGTATAACTTCCCCCAGGGCAGAGTGACGGATCACCGCATCGGCCTCACGCTCTATAAGCTGGATGCGTTTATCGACGGCGATATGGATGAGATCATCGATGCGCTGATTCTGGATGCCAAGGAAAAGAGCCTTTCCCAGGTGGAATAATGCAGACGAGAGTGTTTGATTTGCGCCGGGAATACGAGCAGGGGCTCTCTGCCGCGGCGCAGGAGATTGCCCGGGGCGGCCTGGTGATTTTCCCGACCGAGACGGTCTACGGCATTGGCGCCGATGCGCAGAATGTGCAGGCCGTCCGGCAGATTTTCGCCGTCAAGGGCCGGCCCATGGATAACCCGCTCATCGCGCATGTTTGCGAAATGAGCCAGGTCTATGCGGCGGCTGAGCTTTCGCCGCTGGCGGAAAAACTGCTGAATGCCTTTTGGCCGGGGCCCTTTACCGCGGTGCTGAAAAGCCGGGGGCTGCTGCCGGCTGAGGTTTCGGCGGGGCTGCCCACCGTGGCCCTGCGCATGCCCGGCGATCCAGTGGCCCGGGAGCTCATCCGCCGCAGCGGCAAGCTGATTGCCGCGCCCAGCGCGAATCTTTCGGGCAAGCCCAGCGGGACGACTGCGGCCGACGTCGCCGCGGATTTCGACGGCCTGGTTCCCGTCATCCTGGATGGCGGGCCGGCGGCGGTGGGGCTGGAATCCACCGTCTGCGATCTGACGGGGGAAATCCCCGTCATCCTGCGGCCAGGCGGCATCACGGCAGAGATGATCTGCCGGGAATGCGGAAAAGTGGAGATTGCCCACGCCGTTCTGCATGGCCTCTCGAAGGGAGAGGCGGCGGCTTCCCCCGGCATGAAATATAAGCACTATGCGCCCAGCGCGAAAGTGTACGTTGTGAAGGCGAAGGAAGAATCTGCCCTTGCAAAAGGCGTCCGAGCCTTGTATGATAAGAAGGGGCAGGAAGGCAAAAAAGTCGAGATTTTCTGCCTGGATGCCCATGCCCCTGCCTATGGGGAAAGAAATATCTGCCGGCTGGGCAGAAACCTGGAAGAGCTGGCGCAAAATCTTTTCGCCGCTTTGCGCCGGGCGGATAGCCGGGGCGTGGAAATTATCCTGTTCGAGGATGTGGGCGAGGCAGGCATGGGGCTTGCCGTGAGCAACCGCATCATCCGTGCGGCGGGGTTTGATATTTTAGAAGTATGAAAAAAGTTTTATTCGTCTGCACGGGCAACACTTGCCGCAGCCCGATGGCAGAGGCAATTTTCAACGCGCTGGCAGAGCGCGGGGCGGTGCCGGCCCGGGCGGAATCTGCGGGGCTCTATGCCCTGCCCCAAAGCCCGGCTTCGGGCGAGATGCGCGTTGTGGCAAAGCAAATGGGGCTGAGCCTGGAGGAACACAGAGCGCGCCCGCTGAGCCGGAAAATGCTGGAAGAGGCGAGCCTGGTGCTGTGCATGACGCAGGGGCAGGCCGAGCAGCTTGGGCGCATTTGCCCGGAGCAGCAGGGCAAAATCTGGGCGCTTCGGCGCTGTGCCGGAGGAGAGGGAGACGTTTCGGATCCCTTTGGCGGCAGTTTGGAAGTCTATCAGAGGTGCGCAGAGGAATTGGAACCGCTCTGCGCGGCCATCTTAAAGAAAATAGCAGATTCATAACAGGAGGTTTTGATATGAAATTAGTCATTGGCGCGGATCACGGCGGCGTTGAGCTCAAGGCAGAGATCCGCAAATATCTGGAAGCACAGGGATATGAATATCACGATGTCGGCACATTCACCAGCGAAGCGGTGGATTACCCGGATATCGGCCAGGCCGCAGCGGAGTATATCGCGCAGGGCAAGGCCGATCTTGGCATCATCATCTGCGGGACGGGCATCGGCATCTCCATCTCGGCCAACAAAGTGCCGGGTATCCGCTGTGCACTGGTTTCGGATGTATTCAGCGCAAAGCGCACCCGGGAGCATAACAACGCCAACATGATGGCGCTGGGCGCCCGCGTCATCGGGCCCGGCCTGGCCATCGAGCTGGTGGATGCTTTCCTGCATACGGATTTTCTGAAGGAGGAAGCGCGCCACGTCAAGCGCGTAGAGAAAATCTCGGCTATCGAGAGAAAATATTCCCGGGAGGAAAAATAACAATGGGGAAAGTTGTCGTCGTCGATCATCCCATGATCCAGCATAAACTCTCGTTTATGCGCTCGAAAGAGGCGGACGTGAAGGAGTTCCGCGAAATGCTGGAGGAGATCTCCATGCTCATGGGCTATGAAGTGCTGCGGGATATGCCGCTGGAGGACAAGGAAATTGAGACGCCCATCTGTCGGATGACGGCCAAAGTCCTTGCCGGGCGGGCGCCGGCCATCGTGCCCATTCTGCGGGCGGGCCTTGGCATGGTGAGCGGGATTTGGAAGCTGATTCCCTCGGCCAAAGTCGGCCATATCGGCCTGTACCGCGATCCCGAGACGACAAAACCCGTCGAATACTACTGCAAGCTGCCCTCGGAAATTGCCGAGCGGGAGGTCATCTTGGTAGACCCGATGCTGGCCACGGGCGGTAGCGGCGCGGATGCCATCACCATGCTGAGAGAGCATGGCGCAAAGAAGATCCGGTTCATGTGCCTGATCGCGGCGCCGGAGGGCATCGAAGTGGTGCAGAAGGCGCATCCGGATGTGGATATCTACGTCGCGGCCATCGATGAGCGGCTGAACGAGCACGCCTATATCGTCCCCGGCCTGGGCGACGCGGGCGACCGCATCTTCGGAACGCTGTAGCATTTGCAAAAGAGAAGGGGCTCCCTTCTCTTTTTTTGCGGGGCGCGCGGCGCCTTTGTTGACGAACGCGCGGCTTCTTGGTATGATAAGAACGGTGTGAAAACGAAAGACTCTAAGACAAGGAGAAAAAAGCAATGTCTGGTGTAGTGGTGTTTGGCTCTCAGTGGGGAGACGAGGGCAAGGGCAGGTTTGTCGATTTCCTGGCCAAGGATGCGGATATGGTCATCCGCTATCAGGGTGGAAATAATGCGGGCCATACGGTCTATGCGAATGGCGTGGAATTCAAGCTGCGCACCATCCCTTCCGGCATTATCTCCGAGCATACCAAGTGCATCATCGGCAATGGCGTGGTCATCAACCCAAAATCCCTTTTGGCGGAGATCGAGTATGTGCGCGAGCGCGGCGTCTCTGCGAATAACCTGTTTATCAGCGATAGAGCCCAGGTCATCATGCCCTATCACTTGATCATGGACGGCCTTTCTGAGAAAAAGCTGGGCGCTTCCAAAATCGGGACGACGGGCAACGGCATTGGCCCCTGCTATACGGATAAGGCCGCGAGAATCGGCTTCCGCATGGGCGATCTGCTGGAGGAAGAGGAGTTTGCCGCGCGGCTCAAAGCTGTGCTGGCCGAAAAGAACGAGATCATCACTAAGGTCTATGGCGGCCAGCCCCTCTGCTATGAGGAGATTTTGCAGGAATACCTCGCCTATGGCCAGGCCATGAAGGATCGCATCTGCGATACCTCCCTTCTGGTTTATGAATACATGAAGCAGGGCAAGAACCTGCTCTTCGAGGGCGCCCAGGGCATGCTGCTGGATATTGACTACGGGACGTATCCCTACGTTACTTCCTCGCACCCGACGGCTTCTGGTGTGGGCATCGGCGCAGGTGTCGGCCCCCAGGCGGTGGATAAGGTGCTGGGCATCGTCAAGGCATATACAACCCGAGTGGGCGAGGGCCCGTTCACGACCGAGCTGTTCGACGACGTCGGCCAGGCAATCCGGGATCGCGGGCATGAATACGGCACGGTTACCGGCCGTCCCCGGCGCTGCGGCTGGCTGGATCTCGTCATCCTGCGCTTTGCGGCCAGAATCGGCGGCATCACGGATTTCGCAGTCTCCCGCATGGATACGCTGGGCGGCTTTGATACGGTGAAAATCTGCACGGGCTATGAGCTGGATGGCCAGGTTTACGATAACTACCCCGCCTCCCTCAAACTGCTCTCCCGGATGAAGCCCATTTATCGGGAGTTCGAGGGCTGGAGCAGCGATCTCTCGGCGGTGCGCAAATTCGAGGATCTGCCAAAAGGCGCGCAGGAGTATATCAACTTCATCGAGGAGCAGACGGGCATTCCGGTGGCGATGATCGGCGTCGGCCCCAACCGCGAGGAGTGCATCGTGCGCAAAAATATGTTCTAACAATTGCATTTTGGAAAAGGCGGCATTGGCTGCCTTTTCTTTTTTTGCAAAAATTTCCACAAGGCCGCCCGGCCGCCCTGCCCGGCGGCTTTTTTGCCGGTGCAAAGAGAGCGCATGCAAATTGCGAATAGATATATCGATAATCATAATACCGATATATAAATTTGGCAATTTCGCGGCTCGGCGAAGCATGGTAAAATAAAGCGAAAAATGTAATATGCCAGGAAAGCACCGTTTTCAAACGCCCGGTTCGGGCAAAGATGCGGCGGCTATCAATATATTTTAAAAATCTTGATAGATAAGGTGGGAAAGGTGATGGAATACCGTATTGAACACGACTCGATGGGCGAGATGAAGGTCCCGGCAGACCGGCTTTGGGCTGCGCAGACTCAGAGAAGCCACGAAAATTTTAAAATTGGCGTGGATATCGAAGTGATGCCCAGAGAAATTACGCGGGCATTTGGCATTCTGAAAAAGGCGGCGGCCATGGCCAACGCCGAATTAAAGCCCGAGAAGATGACCAGGCAAAAGATGGAGGCCATCTGCGCCGCCTGCGACGAAGTGATCTCCGGCCAGTTAAACGGCCATTTTCCGCTGGTCGTCTGGCAGACAGGCTCTGGAACGCAGTCCAACATGAATGCGAACGAAGTCATCGCGAACCGGGCAAACCAGATTTTGGGCGAAAAAGCCTGCCATCCCAACGACGATATCAACATGAGCCAATCCTCCAACGATACCTTCCCGACGGCCATGCACATCTCTGCCGTCATGGCCATTGAGGATAAGCTGCTCCCAGCCATTCAGGAGCTGATTTGCACGCTGAAACGCCTGGAAGAGGAGAATGAGGGCATCGTCAAATCCGGGCGGACGCACCTTCAGGATGCGACGCCCATCAAATTCAGCCAGGAGATTTCCGGCTGGCGCAGCAGCCTGGAGCGGGACGAGGAGCTGCTCGGCTTGGCGGTCCGCCCGCTCTATGAGCTGGCTGTGGGCGGCACGGCCGTGGGCACGGGGCTGAACGCCCCCAAAGCGTTTGCCGCGCTGACGGCAGAGAAAGTTGCCCAGCTGACGGGCAAACCTTTTGTTACTGCCGGGAATAAGTTCCACGCGCTCTCCTCTAAGGACGAGCTGGTCTTTGCGCACGGCGCCATCAAGGCGGCAGCCTGCGATATGATGAAAATTGCCAACGACGTCCGCTGGCTGGCATCCGGCCCGCGGGTCGGCCTGGGCGAAATCCGCATCCCGGAAAACGAGCCCGGCTCTTCCATCATGCCCGGCAAGGTCAACCCGACCCAGTGCGAGGCGGTAACGATGGTGGCTGTGCAGGTCATTGGCAACGATGCGGCCATCGGCATGGCGGCTTCCCAGGGCAACTTCGAGCTGAATGTGTTCATGCCCGTCATCATCTATAATTTCCTGCAGTCGGCGCGCCTGCTGGCCGAGGCCATCGTTTCGTTCAACAAGAACTGCGCCGCGGGCATCACGGCTAACCGGCAGAAGATGCACGACAATCTGCACAACTCCCTCATGCTGGTTACGGCGCTCAACCCGTATATCGGCTATGAGAACGCGGCCAAGACGGCCAAAAAGGCATATAAAGAAAATATCTCCCTCAAAGAGGCGTGCGTCGCGCTCGGCTTCTTGACGGAGGAAAAGTTCGACGAGGTTTTTCATCCCGAGCAGATGGTTTAACCCCGTATCAATTTGGAGGTAGACGATGAAAGTTAGTTATTTCCCAGGCTGTACCCTCCGCACCAAAGCAAAGCAGCTGGATCGCTATGCGCGAAAGTGCGCCGAGGCTTTGGGCATCGAGCTTTGCGAAGTGCAGGATTGGCAGTGCTGCGGCGGCGCCTTTATCAGCGCCAGGGATGAAATCGCATCCAAGCTTGCCAGCGTGCGCGCGCTCGTTGCCGCACGGGATGAGGAGCGGCCGCTTTGCACGGTGTGCTCCGCCTGCCATAATGTCATCAAGCAGACCAACCACGCCATGCAGACGGACGGCGAATTTGCCGCCAAGGTCAATGCCTATATGGCCCAGGATAAGCAGCCCTCCGCCCCCTATCACGGCGAGACGCGGGTCTATCACTATCTGGAGCTGCTGCGGGATGAAGTGGGTTTTGAGCAGCTGAAGGCCGCGGTCAAAAACCCGCTGACTGGCCGCAAAATTGCCGCCTATTATGGCTGTATGCTGCTGCGCCCGGGCAAAGTGCTTCAGTTCGACGATGTGGAAAACCCGCAGATCATGGAAGATTTCCTGCGCGCCCTTGGGGCAGAGCCGGTGGTTTTCCCCCAGAGAAACGAGTGCTGCGGCGGGTATGTCGCCCTGGAAGACGCGGCTTCGGCAAAGAAAAAGAGCAATGCAGTCAGCCATGGGGCGGCCAGCCACGGCGCAGAGCTGATGGTTACGGCCTGCCCGCTCTGTAAATACAACCTTGTGAAAAACGGCAGCGAGGTTCCGGTTATCTATTTCACCGAGCTGCTGGCCGAGGCGCTGGGCGTAAAGGAGGAAGAAGATGCAGAATAAGAAGGAACGCCAGAAGGAGCAGATTCTGCGGATGAGCGGCGTCAATCCGCGCAAATGTATGCGGTGCGGCAAATGCTCGGGAACCTGCCCTTCCTACGATGAGATGGAATACCATCCGCATCAGTTCGTCTATATGGTGGAGAATGGAGACATCGAAGCGCTGATGAAATCCGATTCCATCTATAAGTGCCTTTCCTGCTTTGCCTGCGTGGATCGCTGCCCAAGAGGCGTCGAGCCGGCCAAGCTGGTGGAAGCGCTGCGGCTGATGGTCATTCGGGAAAAGGGCGCGAATCACCTGACGGCAAATGATATTCCGGCACTATTGGATGAGGAAATGCCCCAGCAGGCCATTATGAGCGCCCTGCGCAAGTATTCTAAATAGAAGGGAGAGCAGAACATGCAGAGAATTGGAGTATTTGTCTGCCATTGCGGCACGAATATCGCCGGAACGGTAGATGTCAAAGCAGTCGCCCAGGCGCTGAAAAACGAGCCGGGCGTCGTCTTCTCCACGGATTATCAATATATGTGCTCCCAGGCAGGCCAGGATATCATCAAAGCCGCCATCGCCGAGCACCAGCTTTCGGGCATTGTCGTCTGCTCCTGCTCGCCGCGTATGCACGAGGCGACGTTCCGCAAGACGGCGGCTGCCGCAGGGCTCAACCCCTATATGGTGGAAATCGCCAATATCCGGGAGCAGTGCTCCTGGGTGCATAAGGAGATGCCCATCGGAACCGAGAAAGCCATCATTTTGGGCAAAGCGGCTGTGGCAAAAGTCAACCTGAACGCCCCGCTGACGCCGGGTGAGAGCCCGGTTACCAAGCGCGCGCTGGTCATTGGCGGCGGCATCGCCGGCATCCAGACGGCTCTTGATATTGCAGATGCCGGATTCCCGGTGGATATCGTGGAGACCAAGCCCACCATCGGCGGCAAAATGGCGCAGCTCGATAAAACCTTCCCAACGCTGGACTGCGCCGCCTGCATCCTGACGCCCAAGATGGTGGATGTGGCCCAGAATGAAAACGTTCGCATCTTCTCATATTCGGAAGTTACGGATGTCAAAGGCTTTGTGGGCAATTTCGAGGTTACCATCAAGCGCAAGGCGCGCTTCGTGAAAGAAGACGTCTGCACGGGCTGCGGCGCCTGTACGGAGAAGTGCCCCCAGAAAAAGGTGCCCAACGAATTTAACCTGGGCATGGATAACCGCCGCGCCATCTATATCCCGTTCGCTCAGGCGGTGCCCAAGGTGGCGACGATTGACCCGAACTACTGCACCATGCTGCAAAAGGGCAAATGCGGCCTTTGCGCCAAGGTCTGCACGGCCGGGGCCATCGACTACCAGGCCAAAGACGAGTTTATTCAGGAAAAATACGGCGCTATCGTCGTGGCGACGGGCTTCAACCCCATCTCCATGGAGAAGTTCGACGAGTTCGCCTATGCGCAGTCCAAAGATGTCATCACGTCCCTGGAGCTGGAGCGCCTGATGAACGCCGCCGGCCCTACGGGCGGCACGCTGCTGCGCCCCTCGGACGGCGAGCACCCGCATACCATCGTGTTTGTGCAGTGCATCGGCTCCCGCTGCGAGGCATGCGCGGAAAAGGGCAAGGAATACTGCTCGAAAATCTGCTGTATGTATACCGCCAAGCATGCCATGCTCATCCGGGATAAATATCCGGATACGGATGTGTATGTGTTCTATATCGACGTCCGCACGCCGGGCAAGAACTTCGATGAGTTCTACCGCCGGGCGGTGGAGGAATACGGCGTGCACTATATCAAAGGCATGGTGGGCAAAGTCTCCCCGGAGGGCGGCAAGCTGAAAGTGCAGGCTTCCGATCTGCTGGACGGCAAGCAGCTGCATATCGATGCAGACCTGGTCGTGCTGGCGGCGGCCATCGAACCGGATAAATCCGCCCGCCCGCTGGCGACTATGCTCACGGCCAGCATGGATACCAACGATTTCTTCACCGAGGCGCATCCCAAGCTGCGCCCTGTGGAAAGCCCGACGGCCGGCGTGTTCCTCTCGGGAACCTGCCAGGGCCCCAAGGATATCCCGGAAACTGTCTCCCAGGCAGGGGCGGCGGCCTCCAAGGTCATCGGCCTGCTCTGCAAGGATAAGCTCACGGGCAACCCCTGCGTGGCGCATTCGGATGAGCTGATGTGCAACGGCTGCTCCACCTGCGAGAGAGTCTGCCCCTACGGCGCCATCTCCTATCAGGAGAAGGAGTTTAGAATGCCGGATCGGACGACGAAAATCCGCCGCATTGCTGTGGTCAACGAGGCGGTCTGCCAGGGCTGCGGTGCCTGCACGGTGGCCTGCATGTCTGGTGCGATGGATCTTCGGGGCTTTTTGAACAAACAGATTATGGCGGAGGTAGACGCGATATGCAAGTAAAGGAATATAAACCGCTGATTGTGGCATTTTGCTGCAACTGGTGCTCCTATGCCGGCGCAGACCTCGCCGGAAACAACCGGCTGAACTACCCGGCGGAAGTCAAGATCATCCGGGTTCCCTGCTCCTGCAGGGTCAACCCCATGTTCATTCTGCGGGCGTTTCAGCGCGGGGCAGACGGCGTGATTCTCTGCGGCTGCCATCCGGGCGACTGCCACTATACCTCCGGCAACTACTATACGCGCCGCCGTATGGCGCTGCTCTTCTCCATGCTGGATTACCTCGGCATCGAGCGGGAGCGCACCCGGGTCGAATGGGTCTCGGCGGCAGAGGGCGCAAAATTTGCCGCAACCATGAACGATTTCGCCGAGAAAGTCGCTTCTCTGGGCGAAAACAAGAGATTGGAGGATTTGCGATGCAAGAAGTAAACTGCGAAGTTCTCGTCTCCAAAGCAGCAGAACTGCTGGAAAAGGGCACGGTAGACCGCGTGCTGGGCTGGAGAGCCGGAGAATTTGATTACGATATCACGCCTGCGGTGTTTTACTCCGAGCAGGAGCTGAGGGATGGTTTCGTCTGGAACGATTTCTGCGGCGCGAATTTCTCCAAATACCTGATCAAAGAGACGGGCAAAAGCGAGAATAAGGTGCTGGTGTTCTTAAAGCCCTGCGATACCTATAGCTTCAACCAGCTGCTGACCGAGCACCGCTTCGACCGCGAAAAGGTCTATGCCGTGGGCGTCCCCTGCAATGGGATGCTGGATATCGGCAAGGTAAAGCAGAGCGCGGAAGGCATCGCGGCTGTGCGCGAAGAGGGCGGTAAGGTTGTCGTGGATACCCTCTACGACGGCAGCATCTCCCTGGATCGGGAGGCGCTTTTGCCGGATCGCTGCATCAACTGCAAATCCAAAAAGCACGCGGCCTATGACGAGCTGCTGGGCGAGGAAGGCGAAGCTGCGAGCTCCGCGCGGTTTGATGAAGTGGAAAAGCTGGAGCGCATGACGCCGGATGAGCGCTTTGCCTTCTGGCAGGGTGAGCTCTCCCGCTGTATCCGGTGCAACGCCTGCCGGGATGTCTGCCCGGCCTGCACCTGCGAAAAGTGCGTGTTCGATAACCCGGCTTCGGGCGTGGAAAACAAGGCCGCGGCCAACTCCTTCGAGGAGAAGATGTTCCATGTGATCCGCGCGTTCCATGTGGCCGGCCGCTGTACGGACTGCGGCGAGTGCTCCCGGGTCTGCCCCCAGCATATCCCGCTGCACCTGCTCAACCGCAAGTTCATCAAGGATATCGATTCCTTCTACGGCGAATATCAGGCAGGGGCAGAGGCCGGCAGCCGCGCGCCCATTGTGGATTATAAGACGGACGATCTCGAGCCGGCGGAGGCTGTGGAAAGAGGTGGCGAACATGCGTAAAATATCGCTCAGTAAACTAGATGCGCTCTTTGAGGAAATTGCGGCCGCTTATGCGCTGTATCTACCTGTGGATACCAAGGCTGGCGCCAAGTTCGAGCGGTGGGAAGCGGGCAAGACGCTTTCCGATGCCCTGAACACCGTGCGCAGCGCCAAGGATTTCTTCTTCCCCCAGACGGAAAACCTGATGGATTTCAAGATGGAGGGCAAGAACATCGAGGTCATCGATACCCGCAGTGAGAGCGAGGATTTCGTCCTTTTCGGCGTGCGCGCCTGCGATGTGAAGAGCTTTGAAGTGCTGGATCGCGTGTTCCTCTCCGAGCCAGCAGATACCTACTATCAGAACCGCCGGGAGCATGGCGTCATCCTGTCCCTGGCCTGCACGAAGCCGGTGGAGACCTGCTTCTGCGGCACGTTCGGCATTGATGCGGCTTCGCCGGAGGGAGATGTCGTCTGCCATAAGACGGAGGATGCCCTCTATCTGGATGCCAAAACGGAAAAGGGCCAGAGGCTGATGGCCGCGCTGGAGAGTGTAACCGAAGAAGCTGATGCATCGGCTGTGGATGCACAAAAGGAGCTCATTCGAGAGAGAATGGCAAAGCTCCCGCTGGCAAACCTCTCGGCAGATGCCTTTGGCGACGGCAAAACCTCGGAGTTTTTTGATGCCCCCGAGTGGAGCGAGCTTTCGCAGTCCTGCCTGGGCTGCGGGACGTGCACCTTCGTCTGCCCGACCTGCCAGTGCTACGATATCAAAGATTTCAACACCGGCCATGGCGTCAAGCGGTTCCGTTGCTGGGATTCCTGCATGTACTCCGAGTTCACCAAGATGTCGGCAGGCCAGCCCCGGTTGACGCAGATGGAGCGGTTCCGCCAGCGCTTCATGCACAAGCTGGTCTATTATCCCACGAACAACGACGGCCTTTTCTCCTGCGTCGGCTGCGGCCGCTGTGTGGCAAAATGCCCGATTCAGATGAATATCGTCAAGGTCATGAAAAAACTAGGAGGGCGTAAACATGACTAATCAAAAAGAGCCGCTGATCCCTGCCGTTGGCGTCGTAACGGATATCCGCATGGATACGCCGGATGTCAAAACCTTCCGCGTCGTAACGCCAGAGGGCAAAAAGGCTTTTGATCATAAGCCGGGGCAGTGCGCGATGCTTTCCATCCCCGGGGTGGGAGAGGCGATGTTTTCCATCACCTCCTCGCCGACGAACACGGAATTCATGGAATTTTCCATCAAGAAATGCGGCTGTGTGACGGATTGGCTGCATTCCATGGAAGTGGGCCAGCAGATCACCATCCGCGGGCCGTATGGCAATGCCTTCCCGGTGGATACCGAGTTCGCCGGCAAAGATATGCTGTTCATCGCGGGCGGCATCGGCCTTGCGCCGCTGCGCTCTGTCATCAACTATTGCCGCCACTACCGCGACCGCTACGGCAAGATCGATATCGTCTATGGCTCCCGCAGTATGCAGGATTTGGTAGACTATCAGGAGATCATCGACGAGTGGAGCCAGGATGCGGGCGTGAACGTCTATCTGACCATCGACCGCGAACAGAGCGAGTGGAGCGGCCATGTGGGCTTTGTCCCAAACTACGTCAAAGAGCTGGGCTTCTCGACGGATAAAATCGCTGTGCTCTGCGGCCCGCCCATCATGATCAAGTTCACGCTTGCCGGGCTCCAGGAGCTGGGCTTTGATAAGACCCAGGTTTATACCACCATGGAGCTGCGCATGAAGTGCGGCATCGGAAAATGCGGGCGCTGCAATATCGGCGCAAAATACGTCTGCAAAGACGGCCCGGTTTTCCGCTGCGATCAGTTAGATGAGCTTCCGGATGAATACTAAAAGGAGAAATGAAACGATGGAAAACATGGTAACGATCTATCTGTTTGGCAAGCAGTACCGCGTCCCGGGCGATCTGACGATCATGCGCGCCATGGAATATGCCGGCTATCAGCTGGTGCGCGGCTGCGGCTGCCGCAACGGCTTCTGCGGCGCCTGCGCGACGATCTACCGCATCAAAGGCGATAGGGAGCTCAAAACCTGCCTGGCCTGCCAGACCAAAGTCGAAGACAATATGTATATTGCGACGCTCCCCTTCTTCCCGCTGGTCAAGGAGGTTTACGACATCGAGAAAGTAAAGCCGACCGAGCAGATCATGATGCAGCTCTACCCCGAGATTTACGCCTGCGTAGGATGCAACGCCTGCACCAAGAGCTGTACGCAGGATCTGAACGTCATGCAGTATATCGCCTATGCCCAGCGCGGCGAATTCGAGAAATGCGCCGAGGAATCTTTCGACTGCGTCATGTGCGGCGTGTGTTCCTCCCGCTGCCCGGCAGGCATCTCGCATCCGCAGGTCGCCATGCTGGCCCGGCGGCTCAACGGCAAATACCTGGCCCCCAAGACGCAGCATCTGGAAAACCGCGTCCAGGAGATCAAAGACGGCACGTTTACCGAGCTCATCGAGGCGCTGATGGGCAAACCGGTGGAAGAGCTCAAAGAGCTGTATAACAACAGAGAGATCGAGAAGTAGGGAGGGCGCAAGCGATGTATGCAAAACAGTTTCAGGAATCTTTAAAGGCGGTGGAAGCCGCAAGAGAGGCAAACATTGCCTATGAGCCCGCCCGGATGACGGCTCAGCAGAAGGAAGATCTGCTGGCCGCCTATCACCCGGATTATCGCAAAAGCGAGTTCACAACGCTGAAAATCGGCCCGAACAAGGGCGAGCAGGTTCCCCACGAGCTCTGCGAGATGCTCCAGGCCCATAGCCGCATTTCCGCGGCGGATGTGGATCTCTCGGATATCCGCTACGATGTGGATGTGCTCATCATCGGCGGCGGCGGCGCCGGCGCTTCGGCGGCCATCGAGGCGGATAATGCCGGCGCGAAGGCCATGATCGTCACCAAGCTGCGCATGGGCGATGCCAATACCATGATGGCAGAGGGCGGCATCCAGGCGGCGGATAAGCCGAACGATTCCCCGGCCATTCACTTTGTGGATGCCTTTGGCGGCGGCCACTATGCCGCAAAGCGCGAGCTGCTGGCCAAGCTGGTCTGCGATGCGCCGGAGGCCATCCAGTGGCTGAACAATTTGGGCGTGGAGTTCGATAAAGCGCCGGATGGAGAGATGATCACCACGCACGGCGGCGGCACCTCCAGAAAACGCATGCACGCCGCAAAAGACTATTCCGGCGCAGAGATTATGCGCACACTGCGGGACGAAGTGCTTGGCCGCGGCATCCCGGTGGTGGATTTCACCTCGGCCATCGAGCTGATTTTGGATGAAAACGGCAACGCTGCCGGAGCTGTGCTCATGAATATGGAAACTCAGGAGCTGATGGTGGCTCGGGCCAAAACCGTCATCATCGCAACGGGCGGTGCTGGGCGTATGCACTACCAGGGCTTCCCGACTTCCAACCACTATGGCGCCACGGCAGACGGCCTGGTGCTGGGCTACCGCGCAGGGGCCAAGCTGCTCTACGCGGATACCCTCCAGTACCACCCGACGGGCGCTGCCTTCCCGCAGCAGATCTTCGGCGCGCTGGTAACCGAAAAAGTGCGTTCGCTGGGCGCGAAGCTGGTCAACCGGGAGGGAAAAGTGTTCATGCACCCGCTGGAGACCAGAGACGTCGCCGCGGCCTCCATCATCCGGGAGTGCTCGGATCGCCAGGAAGGCGTGGATACGGGCAGCGGCCAGGCAGTCTGGCTGGATACGCCCATGATCGAGGCGATTGGCGGCGAGGGCACCATCGAAGCCCGCATCCCGGCCATGATGCGCATGTTCGCCAAATACGGTATTGATATCCGCAAAGAGCCCATCCTCGTCTACCCGACGCTGCACTACCAGAACGGCGGCCTGGATATCGATGTGAGCGGCATGACGACGAACGTCGGGAACCTGTTCGTGGCCGGCGAAGCGGTGGGGGGCATCCATGGCAGAAACCGCCTGATGGGCAACTCCCTGTTAGATATTATCGTCTTTGGGCGCAACGCCGGGACGAATGCCGCGGCCAAGGCTAGGGAAGTGAGCGTAGGCAAGCTGACGCTGGATCACATCGAAAAGTTCGATGCAGAGCGCGAGGCCGCCGGCGTCGAGACGGATGCCGTCTCGCCCAAACTCCTGCCCGATTACCGCAGAAAATAAATAGAAAGTTGGTAGTATTATGATTACAGATCTGCTCGAAGCATTGACGATCTTCTGCTTTGGCCTTTCCTGGCCAATCTCCATCCGCAAGTCCATCATCTCCCGCACGGCCAAGGGCAAAAGCCTGTTCTTCGAGGTGTTTTTGCTCATCGGCTATGCCTGCGGCATCATCCGCAAGATCATCCAGGTCTCGGAGGGGAGCTCGGGCTTCCTCTTCTATCTCAGCTTCTTCTTCTATGTGCTGAACTTCATCGAGATCTCCATCGATGTCGCCCTGTATTTCAGAAATAAAAAGCTGGATGAGGCGGCAGAGCTGGCCGCGGCGGCAAATCAGGCATAGGAAAAAGCAGAGCTTTTGATTCTGCCAGGAGGAGGCGTTTATGAAACGAGCTGAAGTATCGCGCGCGACGCTGGGGCGCATCCCCATCTATTTGGAGTATTTAAAAAATATCAATCGCCATACGAGGAACATTTCAGCGACGGCTCTTGCCAAGGAACTGGGCCTGGGGGAAGTGCAGGTGCGCAAGGATTTGGGCGCTGTCAGCGGCGCGGGCAGGCCCAAAACCGGCTACCCTGTGGAGCAGCTCATAGAGGAGCTGGAGGCGTTTCTGGGATGCGGCAAAAAGCGCGATAATGTCGTCATCGTGGGCGCGGGCAAGTTGGGCCGGGCCCTGCTGGATTACGGCGGCTTTGCGGATTACGGGCTGGAAATCGCGGCGGCCTTTGATATCGCCGTAGACGAGAGCTTCCGGAGCAATTCCGGCAAACCCATCTACCCCATGGAGCGCTTCGACGATTTCTGCAAAAACCACCCTGTGAAAATCGGCATTATCACCGTGCCTGCGGCGCAGGCACAGCAGGTTTGCGACAGGCTTGTGCTGGGCGGCATCCGGGCCATCTGGTGCTTTGCACCCTGCGCGCTCTGCGTCCCGCCGGAAATCCCAGTCCAGTATGAGAATATGGCGCTCTCGCTGGCCTATCTGAATAAGAAAATCGGTTGATCTCGCCTGAAAACCTGCCTTCGGTGCCAAGCCGGGCAGGCCGGGAAAATCTTTATGGCAGCATTGGCAAACCGCCGGTGCTGTCATTTATTTTCTGCAAGGATGAGATGCAAACAGCCAGTTCATATTGTTTTATTAGAAACCTTGACTTTTTGAACAATGTTCAATAAAATTGAATTAAACATTGTTCAAAGGAGGCAGGCATGGAGCATAAGGAAGCGATTGTGCGGGCGGCGGTTGCGCTCATGGAAGAGGGAGAAAAGCGCCCGGATGAGATCACCGTCCGGGAAATCTGCAAGAGGGCGGGCGTCGGGCTGGGGCTGGTGAACTATCATTTTGGCAGCAAAGAGAAGCTCATGGAACTGTGCATAGAGCGCATGATCAATCGCGTGGTCGGGCAATTTGAGCAGGTTCAGGAAAAAATTGGCGGGCTTGCGCCTTTGGAAAAGCTGAATTTGCTTGGCAATATGACGCTGAACTTCCTGTTTGAGCACGACGGCATCTCTAAAATTTCCATTCTTACCGATATGCAAAACCCCAGGGCCGGCGACAATACGCATCGAACCTATCAGGCATATCTGCCTCTAGTTGCGGCCTGCCGCCCTGATTGGGAGGAAGAGACTGTGAGGCGCAAGACCTTTTGCCTGATTACCATCATGCAGCAAGCGTTTTTGCGGCAGGAAGTTGTATCCCAGATGCTGGGTATCGATTTGAGCACAGAAGAGGCCCGCCAGGCTTTTCACGCGCAGATCCTGCGCGATATTCTGGAGGTGTAGCCGATGAAAATTGCAGTGATAAACGGAACAGAAAAACACGGTGCAACCTGCCGGCTGAAAGAAATCTTCCTGTCTGCATTTAGGGAGGGAGCAGAAATTGAGGAATTTTATCTTCCAAGGGACTGCCCGGGTTTCTGCACCGGATGCATCAGCTGTGTATTAAAAGGAGAGAGCGCCTGCAAAGACGCAGAAAAAATCGGCGCCATAGAACGCGCGCTTTTGCAAGCAGATTTGATTGTCATGGCTTCTCCGGCCTATGTTTTCCATGCCACCGGCGCCATGAAAGCACTGCTCGATCATTTCGCCTACCGCTGGATGCCTCATCGCCCGGCTCCCGAGCTATTCGGCAAACGCGCGGTTATCTTAACGCAGTGCCTGGGCGCCGGAGCAAAATCCGCCGCAAAGGATATCAGGCATAGCCTTTCCTGGTGGGGAATTTCCAAAATTGGCGTGTTTACGGGCGCCCTGATGGGCGATGTTGCCTGGGATAAGCTGCCTGCCCGCAGGCAGGCCAAGCTTACGCGGAAAATACAAGCGCTTTCCCAAAAATTTGCACGCATCGATTATGCCTGGCCCGCGCGCACAAGCCTGATGACGAAGGTGAAGTTTGAATTTTGCCGCAAAATGCAAAAAAACCTGTATCAGAAGGACCCAGAGTATCTGGATGCCAAATACTGGGCGCAGCAGGGCTGGCTGGGCCGCTCCAGGCCTTGGAAGCGCACGTGAGATGGGAAGCGATGCGGCCGGCCCGCAGATTCGGCCGCCCGGGAGGGATTTCCCAGAGGTGTTGCATTCTTCCGCAAAACAGGGTATAATAAGAAAACCGCACTAGGTGGGGAGTTAGCGGTGCCCTGAACTTGCAATCCGCTCTAGCAAGACCGAATTCCCGCCCTAGGCTTCTTTTTTCAGTGTATGGCGCTGGTAAGCGGCGTTGAGAAATGGGCCCTGTGCAACATAGCGCTATGAACCCTGTCAGGTCCTGACGGAAGCAGCAGTAAGTAGATAGCTATGTGTGCCGCAGAGCAGTCTGTTTTGAGCTGGCTGCCAGAATTCCTGCTGGGAGAAGCTGTCGAAGGCGGGTGTGCGGCTTTTTCGCAAAATTCAGCGCCGGTTTTGGCGCTGTTTTTGGTATAGAAAGGAAGAAAAGATGCAGGAGCTGACCAAAATGAGCAACGAACAGCTGTGGGCGCTGTTCCCCATTCTGCTGGAACCGCATAACCCCGCGTGGAAAGAGTGGTATGAGCAGGAAGCGGAGCAGATTTGCCGGGCTGTAGGCGGCGGGAATGTGCTGCGGCTAAGCCACGTCGGCAGCACGTCTGTGCCCGGCCTGCTGGCCAAGCCAACGGTGGATATTTTGCTGGAAGTATCTGAAAAAATTCAGCTGGAGGGCATGGTGGCCGAGCTGGAACGCACAGGGTACCTCTATGCGCCCCAGCCGCAAAAGCCCGCGCCGCATATGATGCTGATGAAGGGATATACCCCGCAGGGCTTTGCGCCAAAGGTGTTTCACCTGCATGTGCGCTATCTGGCCGATCAGGACGAACTCTATTTTAGGGATTATCTCCGGGCGCATCCGGAGGCGGCCACAGAATATGCCGCCCTGAAGGAGCAGCTTGGCCAGCGTTTTCGGCACGACCGCGACGCCTATACCGACGCCAAAGGGCCGTTCGTCGCAAAGATAACACAGCTGGGCAGAGAGGCTTTTCCAGGCAGATATTTGCCCCAAAAGGCGTGAGGCGGCGCAAGAGCACTGCGTGAGAGGAAGAGGCTATGAAGGAAAATAGATACGACGACCAGGTGTTTTTTGAGAAATATGCCCAGATGGCGCGGTCGAAGGATGGCCTGAAAGGGGCGGGTGAGTGGCGCGAACTGCAAAAGCTGTTGCCGGATTTTGAGGGCAAGCGCGTGCTGGATTTGGGCTGCGGCTACGGCTGGCACTGCAAATATGCGGCAGAGCATGGAGCGGCCAGCGTGCTGGGCGTGGATCTTTCGCATAAAATGCTGGAGGAGGCCAGGGCAAAAAATGCGGATGCGGCCGTCGTGTATCAGCAGGGGGCGATGGAGGAGCTGGAATTTCCGGCTGGAAGCTTCGATGTAGCCCTCAGCTCGCTGGCATTTCACTATATCCGGGATTTCCAGCCGCTGGCGGCAAAGATTGCAAGCTGGCTGGGGCAGGGGGGAAGCTTTGTCTTTTCTGTGGAACACCCGGTTTTTACCGCCTACGGCACGCAGGATTGGTATTATGGCAAAAATGGGGAAATTCTCCATTTCCCCGTGGATAACTATTACTACGAGGGGGAGCGGGAAGCCGTCTTTTTGGGCGAGAAGGTAGTCAAATACCATAGGACGCTGACGACCTACCTCGATGCGCTGCTGCAAAATGGATTTGAGATTTGCCGCGTTGTGGAGCCCCAGCCGCCGGAGGAGATGATGCACCTGGAGGGCATGAAGGATGAAATGCGCCGCCCGATGATGCTACTGATTGCGGCAAAGAAAAAATAGTTTGCTAATGGCGATTCGCAATAAAAAACGGCCTTTTTCATAAGGCCGTTTTTTATTCTTATTCTTCGCCGTCTCCCTCTTCCGCTTCCCAGGCATCTTGCTCCTCTTCCGAAAATTCTGCCGAAGCGAGTTGATCCAATAGGCCCAGAGCTTTTTGCTCATCCGCCTGGGCGACGTAAATATCCGTCTGTCCGCCGATTCCGCCGAAAACAGAGGAGAGGCCATCCGGGCATTCCGTCAGGTAGGCGATGTCCTCGCTTTGCAGGATGGAGCAGAGAATTTCCGCTTCGGGCATGGAATTGGCCGAAGCCACCAGGCAGAGCTCTGGGGCCGGCTGCTGCTCCCCGGCCTTGCGGCGCACTTTCGTCCCGCACTCCGGGCAGCGGCTGAGGGTATCGTCAAATTCAAATGAACAGTATCTACAGGTTTGCATCAAACGCTCCTTTCTTCCTCTCTATGGTACGAGCATTTGCAAAGGCTGTCAAGGCAAAAAAAGAGGCAGTACACAGAGTGCACGCCTCTTTTGAGCTTGTGTTTTTTCCTTACTTGCTCGCCTCTTCCACGGCAACTGCAACCGCGACAGATGCGCCGACCATCGGGTTGTTGCCCATGCCGATGAGGCCCATCATCTCGACGTGCGCCGGAACAGAGGAGCTGCCCGCGAACTGCGCGTCGCTGTGCATTCTGCCCATGGTGTCCGTCAGGCCATAGGAAGCGGGGCCTGCTGCCATGTTGTCCGGGTGCAGGGTTCTGCCCGTGCCGCCGCCCGAAGCGACGGAGAAGTATTTCTTGCCGTTCTCCACAGCCCACTTCTTATACGTTCCGGCAACGGGGTGCTGGAAGCGGGTGGGGTTGGTGGAGTTGCCCGTGATGGAGACGTCTACGCCCTCTGCCTTCATGATGGCAACGCCCTCCAGAACGTCGTTTGCGCCGTAGCACTTGACAGCCGCGCGCTCGCCCTTGGAATATGCCTTCTCAAAGACGGTCTTGAGCTCGCCGGTGTAGAAATCATATTCCGTCTCGACGTGCGTGAAGCCGTTGATGCGGGAGATGATCTGCGCCGCGTCTTTGCCCAGGCCGTTTAAGATAACGCGCAGCGGGTTTTTGCGGACTTTGTTCGCCGTTCTGGCAATGCCGATTGCGCCTTCCGCAGCCGCGAAAGATTCATGGCCGGCCAGGAAGCAGAAGCAGTTGGTCTCCTCGCGCAGCAGCATGGCTGCCAGGTTGCCGTGGCCCAGGCCGACGGCGCGCTGATCTGCGACAGAGCCGGGAATGCAGAACGCCTGCAGGCCAATGCCGATGGCTTCCGCCGCATCCGCAGCCTTCTTGCAGCCTTTTTTCATCGCGATGGCGGCGCCCAGGGTATAGGCCCAGACGGCGTTCTCAAATGCGATGGGCTGAATCGAGCGGACAATCGAGCTGACGTCTACACCCTTCTCCAGCGTGTAGGCCTGAACGTCCTCCAGGGAGGAGAAGCCGTATTCTGCCATGCACTTCTCAATCTTTTTTATTCTTCTATCGTAACCTTCGAATTGTACCATGACGCGCCTCCTTATTCCTTTCTCGGATCGACATACTTGACGGCTTCATCATAGCGGCCGTAAGTATTGATGTTTTTCTCATATGCCTCTTTGGGATCCATGCCCTTGCGGATGGCTTCCATCATCTTGCCGAGGTGCACGAACTTATAGCCGATGACTTCGCCGTTCTCATCCAGGCCCATCTCCAGGCAGTAGCCCTCGGCCATTTCCAGATAGCGGACGCCCTTGGCCTTGGTGCCGTACATGGTGCCAACCTGGCTGCGCAGGCCCTTGCCCAGGTCTTCCAGGCCAGCGCCGACGGGCAGGCCGTTCTCGGAGAAAGCCGTCTGGCTTCTGCCGTAGACGATCTGCAGGAAAAGCTCTCTCATGGCGGTGTTGATGGCGTCGCATACCAGGTCGGTATTCAGCGCTTCCAGAATCGTCTTGCCCGTGAGCACTTCCGCGGCCATAGCGGCAGAGTGCGTCATGCCCGAGCAGCCGATGGTCTCAACCAGCGCCTCTTCGATGACGCCGTCTTTGACGTTGAGCGTCAGCTTGCAGGCGCCCTGCTGGGGCGCGCACCAGCCAATGCCGTGCGTCAAGCCGGAAATATCCTTAATCTCTTTGGCCAGAACCCATTTGCCCTCTTCCGGGATGGGAGCGGGGCCGTGATGCGGGCCTCTTTGCACGCATACCATTTCTTCCACTTCTTTGGAATATTGCATGAAAACGTCCTCCTTCAAATTATCTAGGTGCGTCTTAGACTTCGTGCGCAACTAACAGATACGCTCCTATTATAACAATAAACCGCCCTGAATAAAAGGGATTTTTGGAAAAAATGCCAGGCGCGCGGCCAATTTTGCATGGGGAAGAAAAAACGCGCCGCAAGGCCCCTGGGCGCGGGAAAATTTTCTTGCTATGGCCGGGGAGATTGGATATAATAAATATTTATAGAGAAAGTTTTTATTTTTATCAGAAGGCGAGGCGATAAACGTGGAGTATTTGTTTGCAGAGCGGTTTGATGGAGTGGAAGGAAGCGCAATCCGGGCGATTTTCTCCCTGCTGGGCGATCCGGAGATCATCTCCTTCGCCGGCGGAAACCCATCCCCCAAAACCTTCCCTGCAGATAAGCTCGCAGGGTATGCGGCAAAGCTGATCCGAGAGCAGGGCGACAGCGTTTTGCAGTATGGCGGCACGCTGGGCACGGCAGATCTTCTAGGCCAGGTGCAGAAGCTGTTCGAGGCCGAAGGGCTTTCCCCAAAAAAGGAGGAGCTTATCATCCTTTCCGGCTCTTCCCAGGGCATCGATCTGCTGGCCAAGACGCTCATCAACCCAGGGGATCGCATCATCGTCGAATCGCCGACGTTCCTGGGCGCCATCCAGACGTTTAAGATGTATCAGGCGGATCTCATCGAGGCCGAGATGGATGAGCATGGCCTGGTGATCGCGGATTTGGAAGAGAAAATCGCAAAATATCAGCCCAAATTCATCTATACTATCCCAACCTTCCAGAACCCTACTGGGCGCACCCTGCCGGCCGAGCGCCGCAGGCAGATTGCCCAGCTGGCAGAGAAGTATGGCGTCATCATTTTGGAGGACGACCCCTATGCCGCCCTGCGCTACGCAGGGGAGGCGCAGCCCTCCATCAAATCCTTCGACCGGGCAAACCGGGTGGTCAAGCTCATGAGCTTTTCCAAGACCATCTCGCCCGGCCTGCGGGTGGGCGCGGCGTATGCGCCGGCGGAGATTATTGCCAAGTTCAACCTGGGCAAGCAGGGGCAGGATGTGCATACGTCCAACCTGACGCAGGAGCTGGTCTGCGAATATATCAAAGAAGGCGCCTATTTCGATGGCATTGCGGCAAACTGCGCCTATTATGCGGGCAAGCTGGATGCGATGTATGCGGCGGCGCAGAAGTATTTCCCCAAGGGAACCAGGCTGGTGAGGCCGGAAGGCGGCATGTTCCTCTGGGCCGAGCTGCCGGAGGGCATCGACGCGACGGCGCTCTTTGAGGAGGCAGTCCGGCGCAAAGTCGCCTATGTGCCCGGAACGCATTTTTATGCGCATGGCGGGCATGACAATACGCTGAGACTGAATTTTACAATGGCCGATGAGGCCCAAATAGAAAAAGGAATGCAGCTCTTAGGTGAGCTGTTTACAGATGGAGGAAACGAAAGAAGATGAAAAACGCATTTGAAGTGCTTCAGGAGCGAGGGTTTGTCAAGCAGGTAACGCACGAGGGGCTGGAAGAGCTTCTGGCCAAAGAGAAGGTTACCTTCTACATCGGGTTCGACCCGACGGCGGATAGCCTGCATGTGGGGCACTTTGTGGCGCTGATGGCAATGGCGCATATGCAGAGAGCGGGGCACCGGCCCATCGTGCTGCTGGGCGGCGGCACGGGCATGATCGGCGATCCCTCGGGCAAAAGCGATATGCGCAAGATGATGACCACCGAGACCATCGATCACAATGTCGCCCAGTTCCGCAAGCAGATTGGCCGGTTCCTGGATTTCGGCGAGGGCAAGGCCATCATGGTGGATAACGCCGAGTGGCTGCGGGATCTCAACTATATCGAGTTCCTGCGGGAAGTAGGCGCGCACTTCTCGGTCAACCGCATGCTCACGGCGGAATGCTATAAGCGGCGGCTGGAGAAGGGCTTAACCTTCCTGGAATTCAACTATATGCTCATGCAGTCCTACGACTTCTTGGAGCTCAACCGCCGCTATGGCTGCAAGCTGGAGATGGGCGGCGACGACCAGTGGAGCAACATCCTGGGCGGCGCGGATCTGATCCGCAGAAAAGAGAAAAAAGAGGCCTATGGGCTGACCTGCACACTGCTCTTAAAGAGCGACGGCAACAAGATGGGCAAAACCGAGGGCGGCGCGCTCTGGCTGGATGCCGAGAAAACATCGCCCTACGAGTTCTACCAATACTGGCGCAATATCGCGGATGTAGACGTCCGCAACTGCCTGGCACTGCTGACCTTCCTGCCCATGGAGGAAGTGGAGCGGCTGGGCGCGCTCAAAGATGAGAAGATCAACCAGGCCAAGGAAGTGCTGGCCTACGAGGTAACGCGGCAGGTGCACGGCGAGGAGGAGGCCCAAAAGGCCCAGGCGGCGGCCAAGACGCTGTTTGCCGGCGCAGAGGGCGGCCAGGCTCCTACCACGGAGATCACCAAAGAGCAGTTTGCCGAAAATAATAAGGTCATCGACCTGATGATTCTGGCCGGGCTGACCAAATCCCGGGGCGAAGCCAGAAGGCTCATTGCCGGCGGCGGCGTGTCCGTCAACGGCGAGAAGGTGGCAGAAGAGCTGGCAGAGCTTTCGGATGCGGATATCCGGGACGGCGCGATCATGATCCGCAAGGGCAAGAAGGTTTATCACAAGATCGTGGTGAAATAGCGCGGGCAAAGCGAGGGGGAGAGGGCAGTGCAGGAATTAAGAGAATATCGGACCATTGCCCAGCCCTGCACCACCTTGCAGGTGATCAAAAAGTCCAAATTCTATGGGCGGCTCTATCCGGCAGAGAGCATGGAGCAGGCGCAGGAAATTCTGGATGGCCTGAAAAAGCAGTTTTGGGATGCGAGCCATAACTGCAGCGCCATGATTTTCGGGCAGATGCGGGAGTTTTCCCGGTGCAGCGACGACGGCGAGCCCCAGGGCACGGCGGGGATGCCCATGCTGGAAACCCTGCGGGGCAGCGGCCTGACGAATATTCTGGCTGTCGTTACCCGGTATTTCGGGGGGACGCTGCTGGGGACGGGCGGCCTGGTGCGGGCCTATGGCTCCAGCGTTTCGCTGGCATTGCAGGCGGCAAAAAAAATCTGCTATAAGCCCAGGATTGTCTTTTCGCTAAAACTTCCGTTCCGGCTCTGGGGCAAGGCGGAATCCCAGCTTCTGGCCGCGGGCTACGAGATCGGCGAGGTGCAGTATACGGATGCCGTCTCGGGCACGGTCTTTTCGGATTTCGGTGCAGAAGGCAGGCTGGCCAAGCTCATCAGCGAGATTTCGGCGGGCAAGGCCGCGCCGGTGGAGATAGAGCGGCGCTATCAGGTAATCGAGGAGCGCTAAGCCCTATGGCCTGGGAAATAAAAGAATGAAATTGATAAAATAAAGGAGAGATGGCAATGAAACTGGAGTTTATCCAAAGAGATGTTCTGAAGGAAAAACCGAAAGATGAGACAAAACTGGGCTTTGGCCGGATTTTTACCGACTATATGCTCATGTTGAAGCGCGATGGGCAGCGCGGCTGGTATCATGCGGCGATTGAGCCGTATGCCAACCTTTCGCTTTCCCCTGCGGCCACGGTTCTGCACTATTCCCAGGAGGTTTTTGAGGGGCTGAAGGCATACCGCGCAGAGGATGGCAGAGTGCTCATGTTCCGGCCCTGGGATAACGTGAAGCGCCTGGCGACTTCCGCAGAGCGCATCTGCATGGCCCCCTTCGACGGCGAGTTTTTCCTGAACTCTCTGTATGAGCTCATCAAAACCGAGCAGGACTGGATCCCCACTTCCCCCGGCACATCGCTGTATATCCGGCCGACGTATATCGGCGTGGATCCGTTTGTGGGCGTGCGCCCGGCAGAGGAATACCTGCTGTATGTCATCCTCTCTCCCTCTGGCGCATACTATGCTTCCGGCCTGTCCCCGGTGGATATCTATGTCGAGAGCAAATATGTCCGGGCGGTCAAGGGCGGCACGGGCCACCACAAGACGGGCGGCAACTATGCGGCCAGCCTGCTGGCCGGCGAAATTGCCCATAAGAAGGGCTTCGGCCAGGTGCTCTGGCTGGATGGCAAGGAGAATAAGTATGTCGAGGAAGTCGGCGCGATGAACATCTTCTTCAAGATCAAGGGCGAGCTGGTTACGCCCCCGCTGGGCGGCAGCATTCTGCCCGGCATCACGAGAGATTCCATCATCACGCTGGCAAAAGATATGGGCATCCCGGTCAGCGAGCGCAGAATCTCCGCAGAGGAGCTTTATGAGGCTTCTAGGGACGGCTCGCTGGAAGAGATCTTCGGCTCGGGCACGGCGGCCGTAGTCAGCCCGGTGGGCAAGCTGCTCTGGGAGGATAAGGAGATCATCCCCGGCGACGGCCAGATGGGCGAGACGACCAAACTGCTCTACGATACGCTGACGGGCATCCAGTATGGCAGAATTGAGGATAAATTCGGCTGGGTCAAGGAGATCAAATAGCGCTGCATGGTTAACGTTTTGTTAAAAATGCGGCCCTGAATTGACTATCCGGCGCGGATGGTTTAGAATAATACCGTATTATTAGGTTTTCTGGTAATACGGTATTTTTTATTCGTCAAATACCCCGCGTGGGTTGCCTGAATGGAGGGTAAGAATGGAGCATAGTTTTTCGCTTAGAAAAATGATGGCGGTGCTGCTGGTGGCGGTGCTGGCCTTTGGAGTTTTATGGATGCCTTCGTCTGCAAAAGCTGCGGGCGACAATATGGAGATGACGGTGGAATTCTCGCCGACTTCGCTCTCTTCCAGCGGAGAGGTGAAGGTGCGCGCGGTGGTCAGCAACCGGGGCGACGATGTCTCCAATGTTACGGTAACTGTGGGCGATAAGCAGGTTGCCAGCTGGAGCAGCTTTATCGCGGGCAACTCGGATGCCGCGGAATACTCCTACACAGTCAAGGATTCGGAGATCGGCTCGAATATCCCGGTCGTGCTCAACTATGAGTATAACGGCGAGAGCAAGAAAATCTCCAAGAGCTTTAAAGTCGCCAAAAAAGAGGCGAACGTCAAAGTCAGCACGGCGGTGAAAGTCGATAAAAACGTCGTTCCCAAGGAGACCAAAGTCGAGTTTACCTTTGTCGTGGAAAACCAGGGCGATACGACCATCGAGAACTGCACGATCTCCGCGCCGGTGCTCAACGGCGGCAATGCCGTCAGCAAGGCGTTTTCCGTCGCGCCGGGGGATGTCAAGTATATCACCTATACCGGCACGATCATGAAGACCATTAATGTCGAGCCGACGCTCAAATACACGGCCGCAGGCAAGAATTACAGCCGCAATATGGAGAGCCTCAAGGTTACCATGTCCTCGGCCTCCCTTTCCATGGCGGCAACTGCGGAGTCTACTACAATAGAAGCCGGGGAAAACGCCAAGTTCAACCTGGTGATCAAAAACGACGGCAATGTGGATCTCAAGAACCTGGTCGTCAAGGATGCTTCGGGCAATACCGTCCCTCTGGGCACTTCCACCATCAAAGAGGGCGCGACGCTGACGGCGGATGTTTCGGATACGCTGACGGCCAGCAAGACCTATTCCTTCACGGCGACCTGTGAGGACGATTCGGGAGAGACGTATACCTTCCAGTCCAACGAGATGGAGATCACCGTCGAGCAGAAAGAGGAAGTAGACTATCAGAAAGATCTCTCTCTAAGTGTAACGGTAGATCAGAGCAGCTATGCGCAGACGGGCAAAGTAACCTTCAAGCTGGTGCTCAAAAACCAGGGCGAGGGGATCTTCACGGATGTTACGATTTCGGAAGAGACGCTGGGCAATTTGGGGACGTACGACGTCCTGATGCCAGGCGAAAAAGATATCGATACAGAGGCCGAGCTCTCCGAGAATGCGGTGTTCCGCTTCAAAGTGAGCGCCACAGATCCGGACGGCAAGGCAGTGGCAGTTTCCAGCAGCGATGTTCCGGTCGAAGTAAAGGAAGAGAAAAAGGCTTCCTCCGGGCTGGGCACAGCCATTTGGATTGTGGTGATCGTATTCATTCTGATGGTTGCGGCGGGCATTGCGCTCATCATCCTGGTCAATAAGGAAAAGAAGAACCAGAAAAAGCTGCCTCCCAAAAACTCTCCCGCAAGGCCGGAGACGCGCCGCCCGAGAGTCGAGCGCGTTTCGCCGGCGGCTGCCGCTTCGCCGGTTTCCGAGCGCTATGAGCGTCCGGAGCCCAAGGGCAATTTCCGGGATTTCGAACTGGAAGCGGATGAGGAAGAGCCGGAGGCAGAGCAGGAAGAAACGCTGCGGGAAGAGCAAGAGCAGCGGCCGGCTATGCGGCGGAAAGTTGCTCCCAAAGTGGATCCTTCGGATTTTGAAGACCGCAACAATTTTTAAAAGACAAAAAGCGGGCGCCCCGTGGGCGCCCTTTTTGTGTTGAGGAAAAAATAAAAAATACTTGTTCTCTAAATGAATTGTGCCGGGCCTCGGCGGGCCGGGCTGATCGAGCTGAAAGATAATAGGCGCGTTGTATCGCGCATAATCGGCAGCTTTTTCTCTGTAATTTCATCATAATACATTTTATTACAAAAGTAAAGATAATTTACTACAAAAATGTAATAAATTTATGAAAAATGTACTATATGCTCCAAAAGCCGCGTTGCGCGAATTATCGCTTTATAGTATAATATTTCTACCCGTTACTGAAATCGAAGATTTCAAACGGGTTCCATAAATATTGAATCATGAGCGCTGCTCCGCTTCGCCGCAGCGCAAGAGAGGGGGGCAAGCTTTCGCTTGCTCCGATCATGATATAATATTTCTACTCGTTACTGAAATCGAAGATTTCAAACGGGTCCCATAAATATTGAATCATGAGCGCTGCTCCGCTTCGCCGCAGCGCAAGAGAGGGAAGCAAGCTTTCGTTTGCCCTGATCATGATATAATATTTCTGCCCGCTCGCCGCAGCATTGGCAGGAGGGGAAGATACGAGCAATATGCCCGGCAGGGCGATAAAAGAGGGGAAAAGATGGCGCATTTTACATTCGATGCCGTAGTGAAAATTGGTTCTATGGCGCTCATTCGAAAAGAGGATAACGATCTAGACTATAATATCATTTCCAGATTGGCGCACGATCTGCGGCCAGGCTATATTCTGGTCAGCTCGGGCGCGGCGGAAATCGGGAGAATCGACTATATGAAGCGCAATGGCAGCGAGCTCAAAGGCGATCTGGAAGAAATCAAGACGGATTATTCTTCCCAAGGGCAGGCCATTTTGATGGGGCTCTACCGGGATTTTATCGACCCCAAATACTCTGTTCGGCAGATGCTGGTGGAGCACAGCCATTTCAACGAGCCGGAAAAGGCAGAGCATCTGCGCAAGCTCTTTTTCCGGGCGGCCAATCAGAACGCCATCCCCATCGTCAACTACAACGACCCTGTGAGCAATGAGGAGACGCGGCGTTTTGAGATCGCGTCCCTGCGCCAAAATAAAGGGGACGGGGAAGTGGTGGAATGCGTGGATAACGACGAGACGGCGGTTGTTGTCAGCCAGCTGGTCGGGGCAGAGCGCCTGGTCATCCTGACCTCCACAGAGGGCATTTATAAGGACCCCAAAGATGCCTCCACTTTGATCGAGGAAGTGCGCGGCTCTTCGGCAGAGGAGATCGATGCGAAAATCGATGAGATGCTGGCCTATTGCAGCGGGGCCTCCAGGGTGGGGGCAAACGGCGCCAAGGCCAAGCTGATGTTTGCCAAGCGCGCTCTGGAAAATGGGACGGATGTCGTCATCGCCAGCGCGGCGCACCGACTTTCGGATATTATGGATGGGAATGTCCGCTGTACGCGGCTGATGATCGATTGAGCAAAACGATAAGGCCCCAAAGAGCAGCTCTTTGGGGCTTTTTTGCGCCCGAATTTCGGTGCGACATGCGGCGGTGCGGCGAAATTTTCCAAAAAGAGGGAAAAAGGCTTGTGGGGCATGCAGGCCTTGGGGTATACTGGAGATACCTGAGTATGAAAAGAAAGAGGAATGAAGATGGAAAAGCGGAAGGCGAGCCTGGGCTTTTATTGTGGCGCCCTGTTGTTTTTTTACTACTTTACTTTCGGCATTTTTGGCTCGATGCTGACGATTTATTTGAGTGATCTGGGAAAGACGCCTGTGGAAATCTCGTTTGTGCTTTCGGCATCCGGCATTTTCGCCATCGCGCTGCAGCCGGTTGTGGGCTTTCTGGACGACCGCATCAAGAACCGCAAGGCGCTGGGCGGCGCAATCCTGGGCCTAGCGGCAGTTGCCGCGCTCTGCTTTACCATCACCCGGCAAACCTGGCTGTTGTTTTTGCTGGATGGCCTGGTGCTCTCGGGGATGAGCAGCCTGCTGCCCATCTTTGAAAAAATCGCGACCTCCGGCCCCTATCGCTATGGTTCGGTGCGCATCTGGGGAAGCATCGGCTTTGCCGCGGCCTCTCAATTGGGCAGCATTTTATATGCGCACGTCTGGAACCGCTCGGTCTTTTTTGCGGCGGCAGCGGCCCTGCTTCTGACGATCTTCTTCTTAAGCCGCTTCAGCACGGCTTCCATGGCGCAGCAGCCCAGGGAAAAGAAGCAGCAGCCAAAAGACTGGCACCCAGCCAAAGCCCTGCTGGGCAGCAAGACATATCTTCTGCTGTTGCTCCTGGCGGTGATTTTTGCCGGGCTCTCTGTGATGAACGAGACGTATCTCTCGCTGTTTTTGACGGACAGCGGGTTTACTGTGCCGCAATCGGGTTTGGTGCTCGCACTGGCCGTTTTAATGGAAATTCCGCTGCTTCTGTTCTCGCATCGGTATATGGATGGGCTTTCGGGCAAGCAGCTGCTGTTCCTGGTGTTCGGCAGCCTGGGCATCCAGTTTGCCGGATGCTGGCTGATCTCCGTAAACTGGATTGTCGCCGCCTGTGTTGTGCTGCTGCGGGCCATCGGCAGCAATATGCTGTTTGTGATGGTAACCATCAAGATTACCGCGGGGGCAGTAGACGAGGCATATTCCTCCACAGCGCTGGGCATTGTGGAGATGGTAAAATCCATCGGAACCATTCTGTTCCAGGCTTTCAGCGGCTTTTTAGTGAAAGCGCAAGGGTTTGCCGGGCTTTATGCAGTCGCGACGATTCTGGCGGCGGCCGGGCTGGTCATCTGCCTGCTCATGCGCACCAAGCCCCAGGCCGAGCGGGCCCTGTTTTCGGGTAGCAAGAGCTGAGGGAGCAGCAGAAAAGAGCATTTTTGAGGCATGGCATAGCGCCGTGCCTTTTTTTATCCGCAAAAAGCGGCCATTATCGCGGCGGGTGCGGCAGTTTTTGTCTCGGCTTCTCTGCAGAAGCGGCAGAGGAAAGCAATGGCTGACAAAGGTGATAGCAATGTAACTTGGTGCGTACGGAATTGCTCAAATGATACATTAATTTTTTGCGATGCTCAGATCGGCAGTCGGATTTATGTTGTCCGCTGTGCTATTGCAAAGGCGGTGCAGTGCGGGCAAATAAAAAAGAATGCCGAATTTCTTCGGCATTCTTTTTTGGTTGACAGAGCGGTTAGTTCTGCTCTGCTTTGTTCTTGTAATTCTCGTAGCGCTCTTTTGCTTCTTCTTCTGCCCGAGCGAACAGAACTTCAGCATCCTGCGGGAACATCTTCTGGAGCGTGCGGTAGCGCGTCTCTCCGGTGATGAAGTCGCGGTAGCTGCCGGTGGGCTCTTTGGAATCCAGCGTGAAGGGATTTTTGCCCTCTTCCTTGAGCGCCGGGTTGAAGCGGTAGAGCTGCCAGTAGCCAGCTTCCACAGCCTTCTTCTCCTCCAGCTGTGCTTTGCCCATGTTGATGCCATGGTTGATGCAGGGGGAGTAGCAGATGACCAGGGACGGGCCGTCGTAAGCTTCTGCTTCGTTCATCGCCTTGACGAGCTGCGCCTGGTTTGCACCCATCGCGCAGGAAGCGACGTAGATATAGCCGTAAGTCATCGCGATAGAGCCAAGGTCTTTCTTCTTGGTTCTCTTGCCGGCAGCAGCGAACTTGGCAACTGCGCCGGTCGGGGAAGACTTGGATGCCTGGCCGCCGGTGTTGGAATAAACCTCGGTATCCAGAACCAGGATGTTGATATCCTCGTCCATGGCCAGAACGTGGTCTACACCGCCGTAGCCGATGTCGTATGCCCAGCCGTCGCCGCCGATGATCCAGATGGATTTCTTGATGAACAGGTCTGCATCTGCATCCAGCGCCTGAAGAGCCGCTTTCGCATCGCCGGAAGCTGCGGCAATCGCAGCGGGAAGCTCTGCCTTGATGACCTTCGCGCAGGCCTTGGTGTTATCTGCATCCTTGGGAGCGGCAGCCCATTTCTCCAGCGCTTCCTTGAGGGCGCCGGATACGATGCCGTCTTCCAGAGCTTTTGCAACCTTATCTTTGAGCGCAGCGCGTCTCTGCAGATATGCCAGCGCCATGCCGTAGCCGAACTCTGCGTTATCCTCGAAGAGGGAGTTTGCCCAAGCCGGGCCATGGCCTTCTTCGTTGACGGTATACGGGCAGGTCGGCGCGGAACCGCCATAGATGGAGGAGCAGCCGGTTGCGTTTGCGATGATCATGCGGTCGCCGAACAGCTGGGAAACCAGCTTGACGTAGGGCGTCTCGCCGCAGCCTGCGCATGCGCCCGAGAACTCGAACAGCGGCTGCAGATACTGGCTGCCGATGACGGTGGATTTATTGACGGAAATCTCCGGGCGGGGCAGCTCGACTGCGAACTCCCAGTTGGCCTCTTCCGTCTTGCAGCTTTCTGCCAGAGGCTCCATCTCCAGCGCTTTCTGCTTAGCCGGACAAACTTCTACGCAGTTGCCGCAGCCCGTGCAGTCCAGCGGGGAGAGCTGCATGCGGAACTTGTATCCAGCGACGTCCTTGCCGCGGGCATCTTTGGTGATGTATGCAGCAGGAGCATCGGCCAGGTTCTCTTCCTTAGCCAGGAACGGGCGGATGCAGGCATGCGGGCAGACCAGCGAGCACTGATTGCACATGATGCAGTTTTCCGGAATCCACTTCGGAACGTTGACGGCAATGCCTCTCTTCTCGTACTTGGTCGTGCCCGTGGGAACGAAGCCTCTCGGGTCGAAGGTAGAGACGGGCAGTGCATCGCCCTTCTGCGTTGCGATGGGGTGGATGACTTCCTTGAAGTATTCGTTCTCAGCGACTTTCGCCGGCTCAGCGCCGGTGGTCGCCTCTGCCCAGGAAGCGGGGTAGTTGATCTCCTGAACCTGGGAGATAGCCACGTCGATGGCCTTCCAGTTCATGTTGACGATATCGTCGCCCTTCTTGCCATAGGTCTTCTTGACGGCCGCCTTCATGTATTCCACAGCGTCCGCCTCAGGAATGACACCGGCAATCTTGAAGAAAGCTGCCTGCAGGCACATGTTGATTCTGCCGCCCAGGCCGACTTCTCTTGCGATCTTCACGCCGTCGATGTTGTAGAACTTCAGCTTCTTAGAAGCGATCTCTCTCTTCATGGAAGCCGGGAGCTGGTTCTCCATATCTTCGGGCGTCCAGGGGCTGTTCAGAAGGAAGGTGCCGCCCTCTTTGATGCCCTCCAGAACGTCGTAGCGCGTGACGTAGCTGGGGTTGTGGCATGCGACGAAATCTGCGACGTCGATGAGATAGGTCGACTGAATGGGCGTTTTGCCGAAACGCAGATGGGAAATCGTGATGCCGCCGGACTTCTTGGAGTCGTAGCTGAAGTAGCCCTGCGCATACATATCCGTGTGGTCGCCGATGATCTTAATGGTGTTCTTGTTGGCGCCGACCGTACCGTCCGAGCCAAGGCCGAAGAACTTCGCGCGGAAGCAGCCTTCGGGAGCGGCGTCGATCTGCTCGTGAATTTCCAGGGAAGTGCCCGTCACGTCGTCTACGATGCCGACCGTGAAGTGGTTCTTGGGCTCTGCCGCGGCCATGTTGTCGTAAACAGCCTTGACCATGGTGGGCGTGAACTCTTTGGAGCCCAGGCCATACCGGCCGCCCAGAACTTTGAGCATACGGCCCTGCTCGAACAGCGCTGCGATGACATCCTCATACAGCGGCTCGCCCAGGGAGCCAGGCTCTTTGGTTCTGTCGAGAACGGTAACGGATTTGACGCTGGCCGGGATCGCATCCACGAATGCCTTTGCGCTGAAGGGGCGGTAGAGGTGAACCTTCACCATGCCGACCTTCTCGCCGCGTGCGTTCATGTAGTTGACGGCCTCTTCCGCAGCCTCTGCGCCGGAGCCCATCAGCACGATGACTCTCTCGGCATCCGGTGCGCCGACATAGTCGAACAGGTGATAAGCGCGGCCGAATTTCTTGGCGAACTCATCCATCGTGTTCTGGACGATCTCGGGCGTCGCCAGGTAGTATTTATTCGCAGCTTCGCGGTTCTGGAAGTAGATATCCGGGTTCTGCGCCGTGCCCTGCTGATGCGGATGCTCGGGGTTGAGCGCCCGGGCGCGGAATTCTTTGACGGTGTCCCAATCGATCATGGAAGCGAGATCGTCATAGTCCAGCATCTCGATCTTGGAAACCTCGTGGGAGGTTCTGAAACCATCGAAGAAGTTGACAAACGGAACTTTCGCCTTGAGCGTGGAAAGGTGCGCAATCGCGGCCATATCCATAACTTCCTGCACGGAGTTGCCGCAGATCATGGCAAAGCCGGTCTGGCGCGCGGCCATAACGTCTGCATGATCGCCAAAAATGCTCAGCGCATGAGCAGCCAGCGCTCTTGCGGAAACATGGAACACGCAGGGCAAAAGCTCGCCGGAGATTTTGTACATGTTGGGGATCATGAGCAGCAGGCCCTGAGAAGCCGTGAAGGTGGAAGTGAATGCGCCGGCAGCCAGCGAACCGTGCACAGCGCCCGAAGCGCCCGCCTCGCTCTGCAACTCAGACATCTTCATTCTCTGGCCGAAGATGTTTTTTCTTCCCTGAGCAGCCCATTCATCGCATGCCTCCGCCATGGGCGAAGAAGGCGTGATGGGGTAGATGGCGCCGACATCGGAAAACGCATAAGCAACATGCGCGGCCGCTGTGTTACCATCAATCGTTAATTTTTGTGCCATTGATTATAGCCCTCCAATTTGGAATATTTGGAAATTGCCGGATGCCCCGGCAGCCTGTACATAACAGCTAAAAAACGCGTTGCATCAAAAAAGAAGCTGCGTTTTGATCAGCATCTTTATTATAGCTTATCCGGCGGTTTTTCGTCAAGGGATAACGGGGCGGAAAAAGCCTGTAAAATAGGAAAAAAAGGGGCTTTTCTGCGGGGCCGGCAGCCCGGGAAAGCGGCCCGCAAACCCGGGGAGGGCGGGCAGAAAAGGGCGGAACGGCAGGAAAAGAAAGAGCTGTTTTTGAGCAGGGGAGAGGGAAAGATGAGCCGAGGCAGCAAAAAAGCGGGGCAGCCTGCCCCGCTTCTGTTTTCGGCTTAGTGCCCGGCCGGGCGCAAGGGATCGCGCGCGGCGGTAACATCCAAGAATGGCTTGTAAATTTCCCGATACTCATTCAGCGCCGTGCCATCCATCGTGCGGCGGTCCATGAGCAGCGTGCCGTCCTTCATCTCCCAGTTGATGGCGTTTTTAGAGCCAACGCCGCAGAAGAGCTTGAAGCCGGCATTTTTGAGCACCTCGATGCGCGGATCCTCGTTGGGAATGCGCGCGCCGAAGGGCCAGATGAAGACCGGCGTCTCTCCGACGATGTTCTGCACTTCGTTCTGCCACTTCTGCGTGTCGTCCTGCACTTTTTCCAGCGAGGCGTTGGCGAAATTGGTGTGGCTGTAGCTGTGGCTTGCGAACGTCCAGCCGTGCTCTTTTAAGACGGCCACAACCTTCTTGGCCTCCTCAATTTCCGATTCTCTGTTTTCGCTCTGCCGGTTGGTCCGGTAGCCCAGCACGCCGGCAAAGCCTGTCAGCGCGATGACGCCCTTGGCGCCGTTGTGGCTGAAATCCGGGTGCTCCTTGCAGAACTGCTCGATGATGGGGATGAACTCGTTGTCGTAGCTGATGACTTCCTCGCCGTTTAAGTGCTTGGTGTAGGAGGCCAGCTCGCCGTTTTCATCCACGATGATCTTATCCACCATGCCGCAGTGCATTTTGCGCGAATCGTAGACCACGTCGTCAAACGACATGATGAGCGGCTTTTTGCCCTCGGGCAGCATCAGCTTGTCTGCCCAGGCGAACGTCTTGCCGTCGCCGCTGGGGTTCTCGATGCAGATGGCAGGGTCGACCAGAATAAAGCCGTAGTCGTAGAGCGCCTGGAGGAAATGCTTGAACTCATAGGGCGTGATGCAGTCCTTCCAATAATACTCTGTGTTTGTCTCTACTGTGATCTCCGGGAACGCGATGAGCGCGTGCGTGAACCAGTGCTCCACGATGCCTGTATACTCCACCAGCTTGACTTCCTTGGACTGCTTGATTCCCTGGTATTTTTCCAGCGCCGCGCTGAGCCGCTCGCTCTGCGTATAGGAAAGCCCCTGATTTAAGACGGCGATAGAGGCGTCGTAGGCCGTCTCATCCTCGGCGTAAAGGGCATCTGCTCTTTGGATGCAGAGAACGGCAATCTTCTCCATGGCGGCTGCGTGGTTTTCGTTGTCTTCCGGCGTGGCCGCCAGCAGAGCCAGGGCACCGTCGAAATCTCCGCTTTGCATGAGCTCATCCGCAGAGGTCAGAACTGAGGCAACAGGCTTCGCGTCCCCTTCCTTATCCGGAGTCTTTTTCACGGCCTTGATGATGAAAATGCCCGCGACGACGACAACCGCGGCTGCCAAAACACTGCATGCGGCAATTATGATATGCTTGCGCCTGCGCTCCCTGCGGCGCAGCCTGGATCTGTAGCTCATAGTGCACCTCGAAAAATGTAAATTAATGTGGGTTTCTGAAAATATGATATACCTTTGCCGGGGCAGAGTAAAGCAAATTGTGAATTGTTTGTAAAGCTGATACAAATACTATGCCTGCTCTGCCGCCCAAAAGAAAAAGGGTTTTGGAGCGGCCCTGGGGAATATATTAAAAAAGCGGAATTCCCATAGAGAGTTTATGACAGGAGGATGGCAATGAATACCAATATGATTATCACAATCGGCAGGCAGTTTGGCAGCGGGGGCAGGGAGATCGGCAGAAAGCTGGCCGAGCGCATGGGCGTGCCTTTTTATGATAAAGAGCTGCTGAGCGAGGCGGCAAAGCAGAGCGGCATCAGCAAGGAGCTTTTCGAGCAGAGCGATGAAAAGCCCACCAACAGCCTGCTCTATGCCCTGGCCATGGGCAGCAGCTATGCGAACCGCCCGCCGCTCAACCACACCATCTTTATGGCGCAGTTCGAGACCATCAAAAAGATCGCGCAAAACGGGCCGTGCGTCATCGTCGGCCGGTGCGCAGACTATTCCCTGCGGCATATGAAAAATGTCGTCAATGTGTTTATTCATGCCAGCATGGAATACCGCATGGAGCGGGCGGTCCGGCTGTATGATGTCCCCGAAAAGCATGTCAAGGGCGTCCTGACGCGTACGGATAAGCAGAGGGCCAGCTACTATAATTTCTATACGGATCAGGATTGGAACGATATGCGCAACTACGACCTGGCGCTGGACAGCTCGAAAATCGGGGCAGACGGCGCGGTGGAAGTGATTCTGCAATACGCGGAGAGGAAGCAGAAACTGCTGGCGAAATAGCAGAAGGCAAAGGCGGCGCAGGCCGCCTTTTTCCGTGCCGGGAAAGGAAAAATCAGGAAATAAGGAAAGGTTTGCTTACGGGCCGGCGATCTGCTATACTGAAAAAAACATGCGACAGAGGTGTCAGGTATGAGCAGAGCAGATCAGATTTTTTTGCAGAACTGCAAGGATATCTTGCAAAACGGAGTATGGGATACGGATGGCCCGGTGCGCCCAAAGTGGGAGGATGGCGCGCCTGCGCATACCATCAAGCTGTTTGGCATTGTCAACCGATATAACCTCCAGGAAGAGTTCCCCATCCAAACCATCCGCAAGATCAATTTCAAAGCGGCGCTGGATGAGATTTTCTGGATCTGGCAGAAAAAATCCAATAATATCCGCGATCTTTCCAGCCATATCTGGGATTCCTGGGCAGATGAACAGGGCAGCATCGGCAAGGCATATGGCTATCAGCTGGGCGTCAAGCATCAGTATGCCGAAGGGCAGTTCGATCAGGTAGACCGCGTGCTGTATGATTTGAAGCACAACCCGCACAGCAGAAGGATCATGACCAATCTCTATACGTTTGCCGATCTGCACGAGATGAACCTCTATCCCTGCGCCTATAGCATGACGTTCAACGTCAGCGGCAATACGCTCAACGCCATTTTAAACCAGCGCTCGCAGGATATGCTCACGGCGAACAGCTGGAATGTCTGCCAATATGCGGCGCTGCTGGAGATGATCGCGAAGGTCAGCGGCCTGAAGGCCGGGGAGCTTGTGCATGTCATCGCAGATGCGCATATTTACGACCGGCATGTGCCCATCGTAGAAAAGCTGATGGAGCGGGAAGGATACGCCGCGCCAAAGCTTTGCATGGGGGAAGATATCACCGATTTTTACGCGTTCAATACGGAAAACGTCTGGCTGGAGGAGTATCAGAACTGCGGCGGCGTGGGGAAAATCCCGGTGGCGGTGTAGTATGCAGGCGATTTTATCGGCAGATCAAAACTGGGGCATCGGAAAAGATGGCGGCCTGCTGGTTCGGGTCAGCGAAGATATGAAATTTTTCCGGGAAACCACCCGGGGCCATGCGGTTGTGATGGGCAGAAAGACGTTCGAATCCCTGCCCGGCGCATTGCCCGGGCGGCGCAATATCGTGCTTTCCCGCGGCGGGTTCTGCGCGCCAGGGGTCGAAACCGCGGCGGATGTTGCCGCGCTGTTTGCCCTGCTGGGCAGGCAGAAGGAGGATGCGTTCGTCATCGGCGGCGGGGAGATCTACCGGCTGCTGCTGCCCTATACCGACCGGATTTTGGTTACCAGATGGGATGCGGTTTTGGAGGCAGATACCTTCTTCCCCAACCTAGACGCCTCTGGGGAGTTTTTCCTAGCAGAGCAAAGCCCGCGCCAGGAGAGCGGCGGGCTGGGATTCACTTTCTGTGAGTATCGCAGAAAAAAATAGCGGGAGAAGATGCAAAGGCACTGACGGTCGTGCCGGCAAAGAAAACAAAAATAAAAAGGAGCGCGATGCGCTCCTTTTTATTTTGCCTTATCAGCTTAATCTGCAAGCGGATTGCCGTTGGCATCCTGGGAAATGCTGCCCGTCAGGATGAGAATCCCCTCGATGAATCCCCAAAGCGAACCGACGCCGCAGGTAACCAGCGAAACGATAATCTGCGCAACGCCCTTGCCCGCATAGCCAAGATAAAAGCTGTGTACGCCAAAGCCCCCAAGGAAAATGCCCAGAAGGCCGGCGGCCAGCTTGGATTTTAAGGGCTGCCCGGACTGATTGAAATTGGGATTATAGTTCTGCTGATAGGGATTGTAGTTTCCCTGATTCTGGTGATTCTGATAGCCCATGCTGCCAAGAGCTACGCCGCATTTGACGCAGACGACGGCATTGGGATCGACTGTGCTCCCGCAGTTTGGGCAATAGGCGCTTCCCGTTCCCTTGCCTGCGCCGCAGTGTGTGCAAAAAGCCGCCATGTCGTCCATGGGCTGGCCACAGTTTCTGCAAAACATCACGCTGATCCTCCTTGTAAAATACTTACTTTAAATTTAATCTCATTATAGTTACAAAAATGCCTATTGTAAATAATAATTGTAAAATATACCAAATAAATGAAAGGAGCAGGCGGAAAGCAGAGAAACATCTGCTCTTATCAGCATAACAGATAGATTAGCCAAACAGCCGGCAGAGATACTGCGCCAAAAAGCCCAGGCAGATCAGCGCCAGAATGACCGCGTTCCAGCGCTTCTCTGGGAGAACCGCCCCATCCTTCCAAAAGAGAGCCAGCAGATAGGGCAGGGAAAAGACCATCGGATGATACCGCCAGGCGGCGGCGAAATCCAGGCGCAGGCAGGCCAGGAAGGCCCGGGTCATCCCACAGCCCGGGCAGGGGATGCCGAATATGCGGTAGAACGGGCAGCCGATGCCGGAGAGCGCAAAGACAGCCACGAGTGCAGCGCACAGCCCCAGAATCATCCATTTATGTGCATAGCGTTTTGCAAGAGCTTTCACCGCGCCTCCTCCTCGATCAAAAAAGCCAGCGGTGCAGGGCAGCCGTGCTCTGCGCCGCCTGGCTTTATTGTATCACGCCTGCCCGCTGGGGAAAAGAGAAGCTACGCGTTGGCCTCGGGGGGCTCTGCCTGGGCCTTGTTTGCCCGCAGTGTCGAGTAGACCACAGCCCCCAGGATGATGGCCGCGCCAATGTAGTCGCGCAGGGCAGGCGCTTCGTGCAAAAAGAGGAAGGCGAAGAGCGTGCTGTAAATGGGCTCAAGGCAGCTGACGATGCCGGCCATCCGCGCAGAGACATGCCGCAGTGAGGAAACATATAGGCTTTGGGCGATGCCGGTGAAAACCACGCCCAGCAGCGCCAGAAGGCCGATATCCCTCAGCGTCAGGGCCGGGCGGCAGACGAAGAGGAAAGGCAGCAGCGAGATGCAGGCAAATAGGTGCTCATAGAGACTGATCTGCATGCCCGAATATTTCCCGGTAAAGCGCTTGTTGCAAAGCGCCAAGATGGCATAGGTGAAGCCGGAGAAAATGCCCAGCAGGATTCCCTTGGTGGCCTGGTTTTCCAGCTTGAATTCCGGGACGACCACGGCAATCCCCGCAAAGACAACCAGCGCAATGATCACGTTTTCCAGCCGCAGTTTCTGCCGGAAAAAGAGCGGCTCCAGGAAGGTAACGAATACGGGGAACGTGGAAAAAGCCAGCAGACCCAGCGCAACTGTCGAGAGCTGGATTGCCTCGTAAAAGGAGGCCCAGTGCACAGCCAGCAGCACGCCCAGCGCCGCCAGGCTGAGAAAATCCTTCCCGCCGTCCAGGCGAATGCGCTTGCGCCCGGCCAGCAGGATGAGCAGAAGCGCCAGCGAAGAAAAGAAAACGCGCCCCAGCGTGATGATCAGGGAAGGCAGGGCCAGCAGCTTTCCGAAAACGCCGGAAAGCGCGCAGAGAAACGTCCCCAGATGCAAATAAATCAAGCTCTTTTTATATGGATTCATGTTGTTCTCCTATCATTTCACGCTTGCAAGCGGGTTTTGCACCCGGGCTTGCAGCGGCAATGAGATTATTATACAATGAGAAAAAAGATAAGTAAACTGAATGTGTCGAATAGACTGCATTCTAATTATGAATGATAGGAGCAGAGCATGGATACGATAAAATATAGAGCACTGCTGGAGACCATCGCCCAAGGCAGCCTGACCAAAGCCGCTAAAACGCTGGGCTATTCCCAGCCAGGCATCAGCCATATGATCCGCGCCCTGGAGCAGGAGTTTGGCTTTGGGCTGCTGCGGCGGGGCAAGGATGCGGTTTTGCCCACGGAGAACGCGGAAAAGCTTCTGCCCTATCTGCGGCAGATCGAGCGCGGTGAGCGAAGTGTCCTGGAGCTGGCCGCCAAAATTTCCGGAGCGGAGGAGGGCGCCGTGCGCATCGGAGCTTTTTACAGCGTCTCCATGCATTGGCTGCCCAGGGTGATCGGGCGCTTTTCCCAGGCATATCCCGGCATCTCCATTCAGCTCTCGGAAGGCAACCGTGGGGAAGTCTGGCGCTGGCTGGTGCAGGGAGAGATCGATTTGGGCTTTTTCTCTGCGCCGGTGCCTGAAGGGTTTGATTTTTTCCCCATTGCGGAGGATCCCGTCATGGCGGTTCTGCCTGAAAACCACCCGCTGTGCAAATTGGAGAAAGTTCCCGCAGAGCTTCTCACAAAAGAGCCGTTCATAAGCCCCTGCGAAGGAGCGGATGAGGAAGTGGAGCGGGTCATCAGAGAGGAAGGGCTAAGCCAGCCGCAGATCCGCTATCGCATCAAAGGCGATGAGACGATTTTTTCCATGGTGGAGGCCGGTCTTGGGGTAACGCTCATGTCGCGTCTGCTGGCGGAAAAAACCCGGGCGGAGGTGCAGATTCGCCCGCTGGAGCAGGAGCACTGCCGGGTTTTGGGCATCGCAGCCCGGCAGGGCGAGCAGCTCTCCCCGGCGGCGCGGCGCTTTTTGGAGGCGGCGGCAGAGCAGCTGCAACGAGAATATAGTTGACAAATCCGGGTGGGTGTAAGACAATAAAATTATCAAAAGGGATGTCACATAAGGAGGAAACTATGTCCGAAAAATCTTTTTTAGTTGAAGTGTCGGCGCGTCATGTGCACCTGACCCAGGAAGATGTTGAAAAGCTCTTTGGCGCAGGCAAGACGCTCACATATGTCCGCGATCTTTCCCAGCCGGGGCAGTTTGTCTGCGAAGAGCGCGTGGAGATCGTCGGGCCCAAGCGCTCGATCGCCAATGTCGTCATTTTAGGGCCGACCCGCCCGGCCAGCCAGGTGGAGGTCTCCCTGACGGACTGCTTCACGCTGGGCGCCATCGGGCCGGTGCGCGAGAGCGGCGATTTGGCGGGCAGCGCCTCCATCAAGCTCAAAGGGCCGGCAGGCGAAGTGGAGCTTTCCGAGGGCCTGATCGTGGCAAAGCGGCATATCCATATGACGCCGGAAGATGCAGAGCGTCTGGGCGTGCAGGATAAGGAGATCGTCCAGGTGAAGGTGGATACGGATCGCCCGGTGATCTTCGGAGACTGCGTTGTGCGCGTCAGCCCGAAATTTGCGCTGGCCATGCATGTGGATACAGACGAGGCCAACGCCTCCCTCATTGCCAGAAATGGCTGCCAGGGCGAAATCGTCAAATAAGGGAGCCAGAATGAAGCCGGGAAGTTTCCCGGCTTTTTTTGTAGGCAAACTCTGCGCCTGCCAGCCGGCAAAAAACTTTAAAAAATGAGGAAAACAGAGGGATTGTTCACAGTTTATATTTAAATTGGCTGAAAAATGGACTTATTTCCTTGGTAGAATAGAGACTGTAAAGAAGAAGCAAGCACAAAAATTCTTCATCATCATTTTTCCTTTCTTTCCTCTTAGGGTAGGGGCTGCCCCAGCCGGCAGCTCCTTTTTCCTAAAAAAAGAGCCGGGCATTTGCCTAGCTCTTTTTTTTGCGCAGCGCGCCTGCTATTTTGCGTTTTGTGCCCGGAGCTCGCGCAGTTCCTGCTTGAGAGCCGGCGAAACCCGGAAGGATTCCAGTGCCTTTTGGATGGTTTTGCGATAGGTGAAATCGTCCAGCGGGGCGGTTTTCAGGCAGTGCATGGCCTGGGATGGGAATTTGGCCAGCGCCGTAGCCAGAAGCCAGGCAACGGCCATTTTCGCATAGTAGGCGGGATGTGAGAAGCGGGATACCAGCTCAAGCACGGCGTCGATATACTCCTCCGTCAAGAAGAAATCCAGCAGCATGACATAGCCAAACCGCGCCTCGAATTCCTTTTGGCTGCCGCAGTAGGGCCGCACAAAGGAAAAGACCATCTCCCTATTTTTTGCAGAAAACTTGAGCCCGGCGCAGAAACTATCGCAGATGGACCAACTATCGATTTGGGGAATGAAAGCCTGGATGCGGGAAATGCGCTCTTCCGGGCTGATCTGAACCGCGCCGATGATCATGCCGCGCAGCATGATCTCCTCGAAATAATCCCTGGGCGCGGCGGCCAGGTAATCCGCCCAGCCATCCGAGCGGGCAATCTCCTTTGCCAGCGCCCGCAGGGCCGGCAGGCGCACGCCCAGCATGCGCTCTTCGCCCGGGATGAGCGCCGCGGAAAATTTCTGGAACTCCGGCTCACTGAGCGCAAAAAGCCGCTCTCTTATCTGGCGAACAAACTCCATCTCTCCTCCAAACTATAAAATCAAGAGAAAGGTTCCGGCAGTGATAAAGCCGCCGCCCAGCAGAGCATTCCAATCCAGTTTCTCCTTTAAAATCAAAAAGGAGAGGGCCATGCTGATGACGACGCTGAACTTATCTACCGGGATGACCTTGCTGGCCTCGCCGATTTGCAGGGCCCTATAGTAGCAGAGCCAGGACAGCCCGGTGGCGATGCCGGATAAGACGAGAAAGACCCAGCTTTTCCCCGTGATATGCGGGATCTCTGCCTGCTTGCCCGTAAAAAGCACAATTGCCCAGGCCATAACCAGCACGACAGCCGTGCGGATGGCCGTGGCGAGATTGGAATTGAGCTGCTGGATGCCCAGCTTTGCGAGAATGGAAGTCAGCGCGGCAAACAGCGCCGAGAGCAGTGCATAGACAGCCCACATATGGTTTCCTCCGATGTGTTTCATGTTCCTCTCTGCTCCTCAAAAGAGGGGCCTGCCTCGCGCTCCCAATCGTATGCCGCGGATTCCTCCAGGCTTTTTGGCCAGTGGGCAGACCAGGCCGGGCCGGCCGGATGCTCCACGCGATCCGAGCTTGGCGCATAGGGCTTGATATCCAGGATGGGCGATCCATCCTCCGCGTCGCAGTTTTCCAGCCAGATGAGGCCGGCATCCGCATCCAGCGCCAGAATGCGGCAGCAGGTCAGCGCGATGGGGTTGGGGCGATGCGGCGAGCGCGTCGCAAAAACGCCCAGCTCCTCGGGCGCCCCAAGATAAGGGCAGCGAGCGTGCAGCTGGCCGCGGCTCTTGGCATCATCCGCGCCGGAAAACCACCAGATCAGCTGCAAATGGCTATACGCGCAAAGGCCGGCAATGCCTGGCGCATAAGCTGGATAAAGCCACGCGGCAACTTTGCCTCCGCACCGGGCAATCTCGCCGATGGGATAAACGCGGAGCTGCATACTATTGGCGCTGTTTGCGCATTTCCAGATACTCGGTCAGCAGTTTTGCCGCATCTTCCACGCATCCCGGGCAGCTGCGCAGGGGTTTCTCGCATTTGAGCTCCCGGCAGAGCACGGAGGTGTTCATCTCCTCGAATTTTTTGGTCAGCTCACGGACGTCGGCATACGTCTCCATTTTGGATTTGGTGGGGTTTTGCAGGTCCGCCGCGCAGTTGGCCAGGCCCATGATGATATAAGCACCCGTTACCGCGCCGCAGACGCCGCCCATCTTGCCCATGCCGCCGCCAAAAGCCTCGGCAACCCGGAAGCCATCCACTTCGGAAAGGCCGAAATCCTCGCAGAACGCGCAGACGACGGCCTGCGTGCAGTTATACTTTTTCTTTGCGAAATTTTCTACCGCCAGTTGAACTTTATCCATTTTTATTTCTCCTCTTTTTCTAAAATTTCCGCCTGTGCTTTTTTGGAAAGCGAGCGCAGGACGGTTTGATATGCAGTTTCAATCAGTTTGCGAAGCGTATCTTCAGGCACGCCGCCAAAAAGATAGACGGAATTCCAATGCTCTTTGTTCATATAGTAGCCGGGCACGATGATGCCGGCATATTGCTCCCGCAGAGCATATCCCTGCTCTGGGGGCAGCTTGAGCGTCAGAATCGGGCGGCCCTCTTTATCGCCGCCGCGCATGGCATACATCTTTCCGCCCACGAGATAGCGCCAGGCATGCCACTCCTCTTTATAATCCTGCTGTGTGCCCTTTTGGGCAAGGCAGCGCGCTTCGATGAGTTTATCTATTTGCTCCATATGCTGCTACTCCAGCGCGCCGTAGACGAGATTCAGCAGAATCTGCGTGGTCTTTTCCATGCTCTGCACGGAGATATACTCATAGCGCCCATGGAAGTTGTGCCCGCCTGTGCAGAGGTTGGGGCAGGGAAGGCCCATGAAGGAGAGCGTCGCGCCGTCTGTACCCCCGCGGATGGGCTGAATCTTCGGCTGAACGCCGGCCTTTTGCATGGCGGCCTTGGCGCGATCTATAATTTCCATATGCGGGAGGATTTTTTCCTTCATATTGGCATAGCGGTCTGCCACGGCCACCTCAAACGTGCCCTGGCCGTACTTCTCGTTCAAGAATGCCCCGATGGAGCAGAAGAGCTGTTTCTTCTGCTGGTATTTCTGCGCATCGTGATCCCGGATGATATAGAGAAGCTCTGCCTGCTCGACATCGCCGCGCATATCCGTCAGGTGATAGAAGCCCTCATAGCCCTCGGTATTGGCGGGGATCTCGAAGGAGGGCAGCATGGCGTTAAACTCCATGGCCATCAGCATGGCATTTTTCATCTGGCCCTTGGCCACGCCTGGGTGAATATTGCGCCCATGCACCAGCACTTTGGCATCTGCGCCGTTGAAGTTTTCATACTCCAGCTCGCCCAGCTCGCCGCCGTCCACGGTGTAGGCGTAATCTGCGCCGAAATGGGGCACGCGGAAGGCATCCGGCCCGCGGCCAATCTCCTCATCCGGCGTGAAGGCCAGCTTCACTTCGCCGTGCGGCGCATCGCCCTCGAGCAGCGCCTCGGCGGCGGAGAGAATTTCCGCGATGCCGGCTTTATCGTCTGCGCCCAGCAGCGTCGTGCCGTCGGTAACGACCAGGCTATCCCCTTTGTATTTGAGCAGATCCGGGTATTGATTCGGGCTGAGCAGAATATTTTTTTCCGCGTTCAGCAGAATATCGCCGCCGTCATACTGCTCCACAACCCGCGCCTTGATGTTGCCGCAGGGGACGTCCGAGACCGTATCCATATGGGCGATCAGGCCGATTTTGGGCGCGGGCTTCTGTGTGTTGGCCGGGATGCTCCCGTAGACATAGCCCTGCTCGTCCATATGCGCATCCGAGATGCCCATTTGCAGCATCTCCGAAACGAGAAACTGCCCCAAAGCCTTCTGCTTTTCCGTGCTGGGGATGGCGGGAGAAGCGGCGTCGGAGCCTGTATCGAAAGAGACATATTTCAAAAAACGATCTAATACGTGCATCTGTTATCCCTCCTGGAATTTCTTTCTTCATTATAGCATAGCAAGAAGGGAAGAGAAAGCGGGCGCGGATACAATTTTGCAGGCGGCGGGGCAAAGTAAATGTCAAAGACTGTAAATTTTGCTTGGAAGCCACCCGCATTTGCGTTATACTAGGGAGGAGAAAATTGCACAAATCACGGAGGGATTTTTATGGATGCAGCACTCAAACGGTTTGCAGCCGAAAATGGGATGAAGATGGCAAAAGGCTGTGCTTACGGAGAGCTGGGCGGGTTTCTCGTCACGCTTTCCAATCAGGATAATCTCCGCAGCCTGTATCTCAACTATAGGGCAGGCGCGGATGTTCCGGAGGAAAACGAGAGAAGGGGCCGGCTGGATGCGTTTTTGGCGTCGGTAAAGGCGCAGGGCAATGTGCTCGGCTACAATGTTTTTAGCGATGGCGTTCAGATGAGCTTCCGCGGCACGGGCAAGGGCATGGCGAGCCTGCGGGCGTTGCTGCCCCAGCTTCTAGGCGCGCTGGCGCAGGATGGGTTCGTCGGAACGGCCTGCTGCAGCAGATGCGGGGGAGCCACAGATGGAACCGAGAAAATCGTCCTGCGGGACGGCAAGGCGCAGCTGATGCACGAAGCATGCATTACGGCTCTGGCAGATGAACAGCGGGAAGCCGTTCAGCAGCAGAGCCACAGCGGCAATAACTACTGGATGGGTCTGCTGGGCGCGGTTCTGGGCACGCTGGTCGGCCTGATTCCCTGGGTGCTGATCGCCCGGATGGGATATTTCGCCAGCATCGCGGGCTTTTTAATTGGTCTTTGTGCCAAAAAGGGCTACGAGCTGTTCCGGGGCAAGCTGGGCCGCCCCAAGCTGGTGGCGCTCATCGTCTGCTCGGTCTTAGGCGTGGTTTTGGCGCAGTATGTGGATGTTTGGATTCAGGTCGCCATCGAGCTGGACGGCTATTTCTTCAGCTTTGGGGAGCTCACCAGCATCACGACGCAGCTGATTCTAACCGAGCCCGAAGTGCTCACGCCCTTCCTGCTCAACTTGGTGCTGGGCCTGGTATTCGCTTTGGCTGGGCTCTGGGGCGTGTTTGCGCAGACCAAGCAGGAAGTGGATATGGCATCCGGCAAGATGACGGTGCTGGACCGCAACTAAGGCAAAAAGCAGGGCAGAAGCCCTGCTTTTTTGATGGCGGGAAAAGCGGAGCGCAACAGCGGGTTGCTTGGCCTCGGCGGGCGGCAGTAGTATAATTCTCTATGAGGTGATGAGAATGAATACAAAGGATGTTATTTTAGAGCTTAGAACCAAAAGCGGGATGTCTCAGGATGCTCTGGCAGAGAAGGCCTATGTTACCCGGCAGGCGGTATCCCGCTGGGAGAACGGCGAGACTGTGCCAAATACCGAGACGCTGAAGCTGCTTTCAAAGCTATTCGACGTCTCCATCAACACACTGCTGGGCTCTCCCCGCAAGCTGATTTGCCAATGCTGCGGCATGCCGCTGGAGGATTCCTCCATCAGCCGGGAAAAGGACGGCGCGTTCAACGAGGAATACTGCAAGTGGTGCTATGCGGATGGGAAATTTGTCTATACAAGCCTGGAAGAGCTGGTGGATTTCCTCGTGGGGCATATGGCGGGTGAGCAGTGGCCGCCCGAGCAGGCCCGGGCCTATTTTGAGGCGCAGTTGCCAAAGCTGAACCATTGGGCGCAGGCAAGGGAATAGGCCGGTATGGGCAGAGCAATAAAAAAGCAAGGCAGCGATTGGAAGCGGCCTTGCTTTTTTATTATTTGCGCTTGCGGCAGCGCCAGAGCTTGATGGGCTCGCTCCAGAGCACGGCCAGGCAGGAGAGCAGGAATGCGATGAGCAGCTGCGCGGCTGAGAGGCCGGCGAGCCCCAGCACCCCGCAAAGCGGCGTATATAGGATGAGCCCCAGCCCGGCCAGAATGGCCAGAAGCGAAACCCACATCACTTTATCCCGCAGAAGCAGGGGCAGATAGCGGATGGCAGGCGTATTCTGGCTCAGGCTCTGCACCAGAAGCAGGTTGGAAAAGACCAGGATGCCAAGCCCCATGCTCCGGGCCAGGGCGGCATCGCCCGCCGTTTGCAGCAGGTAGAAATAGGCGCCAAAGCTGGCCAGGAAGATGGTCAGGCCGTGCAGGAGGCCAAGCGAGAGCACGCCGCGCGTCAGCGGCTCTGCCGAAGAGCGGGGCGGCTGGCTCATGCTATCCGCTTCGGCCGGCTGCCGCTCCAGGACGATGGAGCAGGTTGGGTCGATAATCAGCTCCAGCAGGACGACATGCAGGGGGAGCAGAAGCAGATCCGCCGGGGCAATGCCCAGCAGGGGCGCGAAGAGCGAGGCCAGGGCGATGGGGATATGGATGGCGAAGATATACCCGATGGCCTTTTTGATATTGCTGTAAATGCGGCGGCCATCCCGGACGGTCTCCACAATGGTGGAGAAGTTATCGTCCATCAAAATCAGATCTGCCGCTTCCCGGCAGACCTCCGCGCCCCGGCCGCCCATGGCAATGCCGATATCGGCATATTTGAGCGCAGGCGCATCGTTGACGCCGTCGCCCGTCATAGCGACGATCTCGCCGTTTGCCTGCAAGGCCTGCACGATGCGCATCTTGTGCTCGGGCAGCACGCGGCAGAAAATATCCGTATGGCGGACGCGCTCCCTAAGCTGCTCATCGCTCATGGCGGAAAGCTCTGCGCCAGTCAGGATATTGTTGTTTGTCAGGCCGATGCGCCGGGCGATGCCCTGGGCCGTGCTGGCGGCATCGCCCGTGATCATAACGACGCGGATGCCCGCCTGCCGGCAGTGCGCCAAATCCGCCTTGATGCCCTCTCTTGGGGGATCCAGCAGGCCGATGAGGCCATAGAGCGCGAACTGGCACTCGGTGATGGATGCCGGCGGCTGCTGATCCGGCGAAAGCTCCATCTTTGCGACGGCGATGACACGCAGCCCCTGATGCCCCATGGCCGCGGCCGCCCGGGTAACCTGCTCTTTCTCCATTTGGGATAGCCCGCAGAGCGGCAGGATGCTCTCGGCAGAGCCCTTGGCCGCGATAAAGCGCTGGCCGTCGTGCAGCCAGATATGCCCCATCATTTTCAGCTCGTTGGTAAAGGAATATTCGCTGATGAGATCGCCGCCAAAGAGATGCTCGGCTGTAATGCCGTGCTGATGGCAGCAGGCCAGCATGGCCTTTTCCATGGGATCGTAGGTATCCGGCTCACAGGCCAGGCCCATGAGCTCCAGCATCTCGGCCTCCGCCTTGCCCGGGGCGACCCATCTGCGCTCGACGCTCATCTGGTTCTGGGTGAGCGTGCCCGTCTTATCCACGCAGAGAGTTGTGATGGCGCCCAGCGTCTCGATCGAGGAGAGATTGCGGACGAGCGAATGCTTTTTGGCCAGCCGCCATGCCCCCATGGAGAGGAACACCGTCAGCACAACGGGAAATTCCTCGGGAATCGTCGCCATGGCCAGTGTGATGCCCGAAAGGATGCTCTGAATCAGGCGATCCTTGGCGGAGAGTTCCGGGAGACTGCAATAGGTGATGATACAGGTGAGCAGCAGCAGGCAGACGGCAATGGCGGCACAGGTTTTGACCAGCCGGTCCGTCTGCGCCTGCAGCAGCGTGCGCTTTTCCGGGGCCTTTTCCAGGCTCGCGCCGATCTTGCCGTACTCGCTCTGCTGCCCGGTCTTTTCCACGCGCACCAGCCCGCTGCCCGAGAGCACCAGCGTGCCGGCATAGCAATAATCCCGGCGCCAGTGATCCTGGCTGGCGGGCGCGTCCGGGGATTTCCAGATGCCTTCGGCCTCGCCCGTCAGGGAAGATTCGTCGATGCAAAGGTCGTTTGCCCGGAGCAAGACGCCGTCGGCAGGGATTTTCAGCCCCTCCCAGATGAGCATGAGATCCCCGGGCACCAGATCCTCGCTGGGGATATTCTGCTCCCGGCCGTCCCGGATGACGCGGATATGCGGCGCAGAGAGATCCCGGAGCGCCGCCAGGGTTTTATCCGTCTTATGCTCCTGAAACGCGTCGATGCCGATCATGGCGGCGACGAATACCAGCATGATGGCGCCGTCCCGGGGCTCGCCCAAAACGAAATAGACGATGGAAGCCGCCAGCAGCAGCAAAAACATGGGCTCGCAGACTGTGTGCAAAAGCTTTCGGATAAGGCTTTGCTTCTTCTTTTGCGCGAGCACATTCTTGCCGTATTTTTGGGCAAGCGCCCCGGCCTGCTGGGTGGTGAGCCCTTGGGGGCTGGTTTTGTCGATTGTCATAGCAAAAAACCTCCAAAATAGTAAAAAAATCTGCGGGAGAAGTCCCGCAGATTTTCTGCTGCCCAGTGGGCCCGGCTGCGCAAAGAAATGTGCCGCCTGTTCTATTCTATGATATGCAATTACCCGCTGTCTGATAATATTTTTAGTAGTTTATCATCCCGGCGGGCGGCTGTCAAGCCCCAAATGCCCAGTTGCCGTTCTCAAAGAGCGGGACTTCCCGGCCCTCTTCGGTGTAGCCCGTGGCCTTGAGATCTGCGCTGCCGAACATGAAATCGATATGTGAATACGCTTCGTTCAGGCCGATTTGCTCCTTCTCCTCCCGGGACATCTTCTCTGCGCCGGGGATGCTGGAAGTATAGCCGCTGCCCAGCGCCAGGTGGCAGGAGGCGTTTTCATCGAACAGCGTGCTGTAAAAGAGGATGCCCGAGCGGGAGATGAGCGAATCGTACGGCACCAGGGCGACTTCTCCCAGCCTGCGGCAGTTCTCATCCTGGAAGATCTGATCCAGCGCCTCCTTGCCCTGCTTTGCACCGTAATCCACAACCTGGCCATCCTGGAATTCGAACCAGAAGCCATCGATGAGCACGCCCTGGTAGTTGAGCGGCAGCGTGGAGCAGACCTTTCCATCCACCTTCTCCCGATGCGGCGCGGTGAACACCTCTTCCGTGGGCATATTCGCCTCAAATTCCACGCCTTTGACCGTCTTTTCGCTGCCGCCCGCCCAAATTGCCCCGGGAATCAGGCCGATATCCAGACTCGTGCCCAGGGAGTTTTCCAGGTGCAGGCGGGTGATGCCCGAATCGTTGAGAAAATCGCAGTATTTGCGCAGGCAGCCCGAGTGCTCTGCCCAGGCTTTTTCGGGATCCGGCGTATCCATGCGGGTGGTGTGGTAGATGGCGTCCCAAAGCTTTTGGACGGCCCATTCTTCCTCCGCCTCCGGGAAGACCTTTTTGGCCCACTCCCTGCCTGCCGCCGCGACGACCGTCCACTGAATTTCGTTTTTATCGAAAATCTGCTGGAAGGGCTTTTTTGCCCGGGCTTCGGCGTTCATGCCCTTGCCCAGCTTTTCCGAATCGATGCCGAGAAAGGCATCCGGGTCGTCGGATTCGATGCAGATATAGGCGGCCCCGGCTTTGGCGTATTCCTCGATGGGGGTATACTTCCATGCGGGGACGGTGGTCAGCGCATCTTCGCTGGCATATTGATAGCGGATGCGGCTGGCCTTATCGTCGAAATAGCGCAGCAGAACATCCCGTGCGCCGGCGCGGTAGGCCTCCTCCAAAACCAGGCGGGCAAACTCCGCGTTTTCGATGGGGGCGTTCAGGATGACCAGCTGGCCTTTTTGCAGGTTGACGCCCGTGCGGATGATGAGCTTTGCATATGCTTTTGCAGTTTCTTCGCGATACATTGTTTCACCTCATAAACATTGGCTTTTTCATAGTATACCCAATTTCTCCTGATTTTTCCATGCCCCGGGAAACTTTATTGACTTTTCCCTCCGCATTCGCTAACATTATTCATAAGAATACTTTACAAAAGAGAGGGCCAGGCATGTTAGTCTTAATCGATAACGCGAATATCTATGAGATCGAGCGGCTTTATTCCATGTATCCCTATGATGGCGTTACGACCAACCCATCCATTTTAATGAATGAGCGCAAGAACCCCATCAAAGTGCTGAAAAGCATCCGGGATTTCCTGCCCAGAAGCAGCCAGCTGCATGCGCAGGTCGTCTCGGAGAGCACGGAGCAGATGATCGAGGAGGCGCACTTCATGCTGCGGGAGATCGACGAGCAGCTCTTCATTAAAGTGCCCGTAACGGCCCAGGGAATGCGGGCGATTCATCTGTTAAAGCAGGAGGGCATCAACATCACGGCCACAGCCATCTATACGGCCATGCAGGCTTTTATGGCGGCCAAGGCCGGCGCGCGCTATACGGCGCCCTATGTCAACCGGCTGGACAACATGGGGGCAGACGGCGTGCAGGTTGCGATGGATATTCACAGCATGTTCCGGGCGCATAATATGGAGGCGGATGTGCTGGCGGCCAGCTTTAAGAACTCCCAGCAGATTTTGAACCTCTGCAAGCACGGCATCGGGGCAGTAACGGCCTCGCCGGATGTTTTGGATGCGCTCATCCACCACGACGCGACGTTCACCGCCGAAGAGAACTTCACGCAGGATTTCTATTCGCTGGTCAGCGAAGTGACGGGCCTGCATTTCAAGGAAAAAGAGAGCAGGAAAATCAACTAGAAAATCAAAAGCGGCAGGGGAGCGAATCTGCTTCCCTGCCGCTTTTTTGATGCGCGCTTTTTATGCGGCGGTCTGTTTCTCGGGCAAATGCCGGATGAGGAACGCCTGGAACACGGGCTTTTTGTGCTTGAGCGGTGCATAGAGTGAGAGCGCGCCGGCGGCCGCGCCGAAAAAGTCCACGATGAGGTCCTTCATGGTGTCGATGAGGGCGGCCCGGCCGATGAGGTTGGTCCCATCCTCCAGCGCGAACTTCTGCATGTTCATGCCCAGCAGGCCGTCGGCGGTGAATTCGTAAAACTCCCAGATGACGCCAAAGCTCAGAGCCAGCATAAAGGCGCAGAGCGTGGCAAAGCCGGCTGGAAGCCGCTCGATGCCGCCCTCTCCGCAGCAAGCGTTGACGATGGAGTAGCCCACAATGGCCAGCACCGCACCGCTGCTGACATGCAAAATATCGTCCCAATGGGGCACGGCGTAGTAGAAGCGGAACACCTCGCCCAAAAACGCCGCGCAGAACATAAAGAGATAGTAGTACATCAAAATGCCCGGAGGCAGTTCCAGCCGGAACACTTTGCGCAGCAGAGCCGGGAGCAGGCAGAGCACAAACGCGCCCAGGCACTGCACGGTCATCAAAGTGAAGTTGGCCTTTGTTTTATGCGGATCTTCCGTCGCCCAGCTGCCCTCCGGCGTGGTGAGCAGGGTGGCCGTCGTGTAGACGGCGGCGCCAATCAGGCAAAGGGAGACCGACCAAAAGACGATGCGTTCCCATAGTTTTCCGGATTTTAGCTTGTTTTTCATGTTGTCGCTCCTTACTTACTGTTGCTGATAGTTTAGCATAACCGATATGCCGAGCAAATATCACGCCTGGCTTTTAGGCCAAGGCACATAACACTGCGAAAACGATGATCGTTACGGCGACATACAGGCTCATCTGCGTATTCATATATTCCTGCTGCGCGTCGTCTTTTGCATAGACGGAGGTGGAGAAGGGCGCAGGCAGCGAGGAGACGAAGATGACTGCGAAGCGGACGCTCTCATCCCGCACGCCGAACAGCGAGAGCAGAAGCAGCGCCAGCAGGCAGACCGGGATGGAGATGATTAGCCGCATGGCGGAGGTCTTGAGCACAGCGGGCAGCAGCTTTTGATTCAGGCTGAACCCATAGCCCACGACGATGAGGATGAGCGGCGTGATGGATTTGGTCAGCATGGCGATGATAGAATCGAGGACTGGGCCGATGGCCGAATCGAAAATCAAATGCGAAAGACCGGTTACATTGGAAAAAACACCCAGCAGGCAGGCGATGAGCGCCGGGCCGGAGAAGATGTTTTTCAGCGTCTGTTTCAGGCCGTCGCCTTTGCCGCCGTTGAGCATGGGAATATAGAGGCAGAAGAAAAAGAAGCAGGCTCCGATATCCATGCTGGCCAGAAAGCCAAGGCCGGTATCCCCAAAGAGCAGCGGAAACAGCGCGACGCCCAGCATACCGATCTCATAGGCGCTGCAAAGATAGGGATGGTAGGAAAATTCGCGGCAGACTTTGCGCGTCGCCAGCCCCAGCAGCAGGGAGGCACAGCACATGAGCAGGCAAGTCAGCCCCAGCAGGGCGACTGTGCCCGAAAGCTGGATTTTGGCCAGCGAGTTGAAGAGCGTAACGGGCATGAGATAGCGGCTGATGAGCTTTTTCAGGCCGTCGATGCCTTTGGCGTCAAAGATTTTCTTTGTGCGGCAGAGGATGCCAAGGCCAATCAGCACGAGGACGGGCAGAGTGAGCTCGCAGACGGTGAGCAGTAGATCCATGGAGTGTTCCTTTCTTATGATCCAATCTATTTTCTGTGCGAAGCACAAAATTTCTCATTTGGGCAGGCGGTGCATGATGCGGCAGGCGATCCACTCGCCCGAAACTTTCTCGCCCTGTTGTTTGGTTTTCACATAGGAAAAACCGGCCTTTTCATAGCAGCGGATGGCCCTTTGATTATCCACCCTTGGGTCGATACAGAGCGCATCGGCATGCTTTTGCGCAAAGAGATAGCTGCAGATCATCTCCAGGCAGCGAGTGCCGATGCCCCGGCCGAGCAGCCCGGGCTCGCCTAAAAACAGGTCGATGCCATAGGGATGCGCATAGGGGAGCAGGAGCAAGCTTGCCTTTTCCTCCGCATCCAAGATCTCGTAAAACTGCAAATAGCCAATGGGGCGCTCCTGCTGCAAAATCAGGCAGGAGCAGACGTCACCCTTTTGCACATGGCGGCGGATGCTGGCAACTTCCCGCGCCGCATCCCCGCCGTAAAAGCGGGAAATTTCCGGATGCGAGAGCCAGGAGAAGAGCAGTGCATATTCCTCCGGCTGATCCAGCAGGGGGCGGAGCGCCAGGTTATCTTGTTTGCAGAGTGTATTCATAAAAGGTATTGTAGCATAAAATGCCAAATTACGCCATGAAAAAAGCCAAAAAGAATGAGACAAAAAAGCCGGCAAAGCGCCGGCCTTTTTTAGCAATCTGACTCATTATAGATGACGGTGAGATCCGGGTGCAGCCGCAGGATGGAAGCGGGAACCTCGGGCGTAACCGGCCCATAGAGCGCCTTTTCCAGAATTGGCATTTTTTCCGCGCCCTGGGAGATGAGCAAAATGCGCTTGGCCTGCATGATAGGCGCGATGCCCATGGTCAGGGCCGAGCGGGGCTGCTGCTCCGCGGCGTCAAAGAAGCGGGAATTGGCCTCCAGCGTGCGCTGGGTAAGGGCAACTTCGTGCGTGGGCAGAACAAAGCAGCTCGAAGGCTCGTTAAACCCGATATGCCCGTTGTGGCCGATGCCCAGGAGCTGCAAATCGATGCCGCCGGCGGCGAGAATGCTGGAATCGTAATGGGCGCACTCTGCGTTCGCGTCTGCGCAGTCTCCCTGGGGGACATGCGTATTCTCGGGCAGGATGTTGATCTGCGAGAAGAGATGTTTCTGCATGAAATAGCGGTAGCTCTGGGGATGGTCTCCTGCAAGGCTGCGGTATTCATCCAGGTTGAACGTGCAGACCTGGGAAAAATCCAGCTTGCCCTGCTGGTTCCACTCGGCAAGCTGCTGGTATGCGCCGACCGGGGTCGAGCCCGTGGCAAGGCCGAGGACGGTATCCTGCTTTAGCGCAATCTGCGCGGCGATGATCTTTGCCGCTTCAAAGCTCAGCTGTGCATAGCTTTTTACATGAATGGTTCTCATGGTATTCTCCTTTGAAAAGATAGCACTATCATACCATGAAACCGCGGGACAAGCAACGGAAAAATACATCCTGATTTTTGCGCAAAAAAAGAGGGCGAAATGCCCTCTTTTGGTTTATTCCTCCATGGCTTTGGCCGCTTCGCCAGGAGCAGGGGATTTCCCGGCAACCTGGAGCTTGGGCTTTGCGATGGTTTTCCATGCATGCATGGCCAGCGAAACCGCGATGACGCCGTATGCCACAAACACGCGGAAATACTCGCCCAGCATCGCGCTGGAGAAGAGCGCCTGGCCGGCCTGCGGCGCGATGATAAACAGTGTGTGGAACAGGATAACGCCCACGATAGCCTGTTTGTTCGTCGCCTTCTGGACGGATGCGCCGCCGACTAACAGCGCCGCGATGGCGAACTGGCCAACCTGCGAATGCGCGCCGTAGGTGGAGAAGGTGCCCAGGTTTTGCAGCGAGATGAGCTGCCCCCAGCTGGCCAGCACAGTGGAGAGCACCATGGCGATGATGCGCGTGCGGTTGACGTTGATGCCGGCAGAGTTGGCGACCGTGCGGTTCTGGCCGACCGTGCGCATGTTCTGGCCCAGGCGCGTTTTCATGAGCACGCTGTTGAAGATGCACAGGCCGATGATGCAAAGATACGTCATGGCGGGCAGCGTTACATACAGCAGAACCTCCTCAATCGCCGGGATGAACGTCAGCGCATAGAGAATGCCTGCGGCGATGATGGCTGCAACAGAGCGCTTCCAGTTAAACTTCTCGCTCTTCTTGATGAATTTCATCCAGACGATGCGCCCCAGCTGATAGAGCACCGTGCCGGCCACGGCCAGTTCTACGGCCGAGAGCAGCAGGATGCCGTTCTGGTTCAAAAATGCCTCGATGAAGGGGATAAACGTCAGCGCGTAGGCGATCAGCGCGCCGCCCAGAACTCCGAGAGATTTTTTCCAGTTTACCTGTTTTTTGGTGATCAGGCGGATGAGCAGCGAGAGAACCGTAACCGCGACGACAGCATAGAAGGCAATCTCCACCATGGTGAGCAGGGAGATATTATCCAGCGCGTACTTGAGGTTATCCTTCAAGTCGATGGTGTTCTTGACGCCCACGCCGCCGGCGATGATCAGTTCCGGGTTGTTCACCGGGATGACGCCGCCGATGATGAACAGGAAAAGCACCTGATAAAGGCCGTCTGCAAAATAGCCCAGCACCATGCCGCCGATCATCTCGGCGCCTTTCATCTTATTGAAGACGATGCCGATGAGCATGCCGAACAGCGCTGCCAGGGGCGTCGCGATGAGCAGGGCCAGCAGAAAGCCGCCGATGCCCGTAAAGCCCCAGTAGACCACGCAGAAGATGGCAATTTGCGCCGCCATCGCGCCAATGGTAATGCCGAAGTTCAGCCCAAGGCCTGCGAGCACCGGGATGATGAGCGCGAGCACGATGAAGCTGTTGCGCCCGATGCGGGTGAACAGCTCGCCGGCGACGAAAGTCAGCGGCTTATCTGCCACTGCGATAGCCAAAATGCACAGGATGGCAAATAGAATGACAACTTTATTATCCGAAAGGCTTTTGCCTAACTTCTTTTTCCAGCTATTCACGAGAGCTACCTCCTGTCTTGGTGAGCGCATAGAGGATGATGCCGTTGGAGATGACGATTCTGGCAACTTCCGAGAGGTTTCCTTCGGGCAGAATCAGGTTGGCCACCGGGAGCGCCACGGCCAGCACGCCCTGGAACAGGAACGCGCCCAGGATGACGTGGGAAATCCGGGAGCGGTTGGTGGTCGCGCCGCCGATCAGCACAGCCGCGACGCACTGGAAGCCCATCATCAGCGGCGCATTATACAGCTGCAAAAAGCCGTAGCTCTGGGCATAGACGATGATGCCGACAGCGCCCAGCGCCGTGGAGATGACCGTTCCCAAAATGCGCATACGGTTGACGTTGATGCCCGAAGCCCGGGCAAACATGGGGTTATTGCCCACGGCGCTCATGGCCATGCCCTTTTTGGAGCGCAGGAACAGCCACATAAGCAGGCAGGCGCCCAGGAAGAAGAGCACCAGGCCGGTGGGGAAATACACGCCGTTTTCTCCGCCGATGTAGAAGCCGCCGGCGTTATTGAGCACAGAGCCAAAGGAAGTTTCCAGGCCGATGGTGTTGCGCAGGCCCTCGCCGCCCAGCGGCCAGATGAGCTCGCCGCTCGTAAAGGGGAGCACCAGCCACATGATGTTCATAAAGGCGATGATGGAGAAGCCGACATAGGTCGAGACGGTCATCTCGTCGCCCTTGACGCGGTTGAGCAAAATGCCGTAGCCCCAGCCGATGAGGGAGGAGAATATCACGCCCAGCAAAATGGCGACGATCAGCGCCATCCAGGGCGCGAACCAGCCAAGAGCCGGGTTAGTCGCGATGCCAAGCTGAATCGAGATGAGCGCGCCCAGCAGCCCGCCGACGATGCCCAGCGAGATGCCGAAGTTCAGCCCGATGCCGCTCTGCACGGCCGGAACCATAGCCAGAACGAGAATGCCATACATCGCGCCGCGGTTGATGACATCGCCGATCAGCCCGGGGATAGAGAGACCCAGCGGCCCGGCAGAAAAGAGCAGCAGCAGGAAGAAGCTGATGATGATAATTCTGGGAAGGCCGATTTTCTGATAGAGTTTCTTGATTTTTTCGCCCATGTCTAATTGCCTCCTTCCACTTTGCTGCCAGACATTGCGAGGCCAAATTCGGCGTCCGGCGCATCCGGGCTCATGATGCTGGCCAGCTTGCCGTCGCTGATGATGGCAATGCGATCGCAGATTGAGCGCAGCTCCACCAGCTCAGACGAGACGACGATGATCGTCTTGCCCATTTCGCGGTTGATTTTGGCCAAATATTCCAGCACGAGCTTTTTCGCGCCGATATCGATGCCGCGGGTGGGCTCGGAGACGATGAGCACATCCGGATCCATGGTCAGCGCCCGGGCCAGGCAGACCTTTTGCTGGTTGCCGCCCGAGAGATCTCCTGCGTGCTGGCGCGGGCCAGTGCAGCGGATATCCAGCAGCTTGATCATCTCGTTTGCGTGGGCACGGATTTTTTTGGTATCCATCATGCCGAATTTCAGGAACTGCTTTTTGATCTGGATGGCAGAAAAGACGATATTTTCCTCGATGCTCTCGTCCAGCAGCAGGCCGACGCCCCGGCGGTCTTCGGAAACCGAAGCAATGCCATTACGCAGCGCCTCACCCAGGTTGTTCAGATTGAGCTTTTTGCCAAAAACTTCCACTGTCCCGGAGGATTCGTAGATGCCCATGATGCCATTGGGAATGCCGATTTTGCCCTGGCCGGCCAGGCCGCCAATGCCGAAGATCTCTCCCTTGCGGATATCCAGATCCACCCCTTTGACCATCTCGCCCGGCATGGCCACGCAGAAATCCCGGATTTTCACGGCAATATCGTTTTCATCGATAGAGCGGGAGTCCTCCTCCGCGGCATCCACCAGCTTTTCCACTTTGCGGCCGATCATCAGCTCTGCGATGTCCGTAACGCTGGTATCGGCGATCTCTTTATGCGCGACGAACTCGCCGTCCCGCAGGATGGTAACCGAATCGGCGACGGCCATAACCTCATCCAGACGGTGTGTGATGAAGATGATGGCAATGCCGCTCTCGGCAATTTTTTTCATGGTTTGCAGAAGGTTTTCTGCCTCTGTTTCGGTGAGCACGGCCGTCGGCTCGTCGAACACCAAAAGCTTGATGCCGGTTTTATCGATCTCCCGGGCAATCTCAACAAACTGCATATACCCGACGGGCATCCCGCGGATATATTCCTCTTCGCTGACGCCCAGCCCGACGGTATCCAGCGCCTTGCGGGCGTCTTTTGCCATCGCCTCGGAATCCAGCGTCTCCATCTGTTTGCCAAAGATGCGGCTGGCCAGATTCGGGCGGCTGATCTCCCGGCCGATTTTGATGTTTTCCGTGATGGTAAAGCCGGGGATGAGCATGAACTCCTGGTGCACCATGCCGATGCCGTATTCGATCGCCTCATGCGGGGCGCGAATGGCGGCAGGCTGTCCGCCGATCTCAACCGTCCCCTCAAAGCCGCCTGTGGAGTGGATGACGGGCATGCCAAACAGGATGTTCATCAGCGTGGATTTGCCGGCGCCGTTTTCCCCCATGAGCGCATGGATTTCCCCAGGCTTAACGGCCAGGGAAACATCTTTGAGCACCCGGTTGCCAAAATACTCTTTGGAGATGTTGTCCATTTTCAGGACATATTGGGTTTCCAACGGAATACCTCCTTTATATCATATAGTAAAAACTGTTTTAAAGCCTTTTTGGTGGCTGTGGTTTGGAAAGATAAAATAAAATCTGTCGGCTTGTACGGCAAGCCGACAGACCTTATTCGCTGTCAAAGATTTTTACTTGGAAAAATCGACATAATCGCACATGATGGAGAAGTAGTTCTTATAAACTTCGCCCGTCTCCTCGTCGTCGAGGTTGCGGATGGAAGCCTTATCTTCACCGCCGGCGATCTTCTTGATGATGCCGAGCAGAACTTCCTCATCCAGCGTGCCGTTGGTGCGGCCTTCGCAGAACTCGATGCCATATTCAACGCCAGCCTGAACCATCAGCATGTTGACCGGGATCGGCCAAGTGGACATTCTGCTTTCCTGGCCGACAGCTGTCAGCTTCTCTTTGATCTGGGAGAGCATGTAGTCGACGTCGCCCTCGTGGCCGGTAACATCGATGCTCAGCGCTGCGGGATAGCCGTGATACGGGCTCGGGCAGCACTGCTGCGGGAAGATAGCGCCCTGCTGGGAAATGGAGACGATAAGCGGCTCCATCATAGCGCAGTTGGTCGCGAAGAAAGCGGTATCCTTGCCGTATTTCTCAACCTGACGCGGAACATCCTCCAGGATGAACTGCTGTGCGCCGGAGACGCCAGCGTCGCTGGTCGGGTCGGGAGCGTTGACATCAACATACTCCAGGCCAAGCTCCTGGCACTTCGCGATCATCTTCTCGCGACGTGCGGCGATGGTGGAGTAGGAAAGGTGGCGGGCGAAGGAATAGTGGATGAACGTCTTTGCGCCCATATCAGCAGCCTTCTGAACAATGGCATCGCCCGTCAGAATCTCCTCGATGGAAAGGATGATATCCGCCTTGCTGGAGATGACGCCGGGATCCTCGCCGGGAACACCGCAGATGATCAGGATGTCGGGGCGGGTCTCGCGCACCTTATCGATGGCAGCGGAAGCGCCGGGGATGGCCTGAACAAATACGATGACCTTCACTTCCGGATCCGAAGCCAGCGCAACGAGGTTGGCGATGACGGTTTCGGTCTCGGTTGTAAAGTTGTCGGGGTAGGTTGCGGTAATGACATTGTCATAGGTCGCAGCCATTTTCTGAGCAGCCTGATATTCCTCTTCGCCCTGGGAGACAGTGCCGGTGTAGATGGCGATCTTATAGGGCTCGGCATCGCCTTGGCTGTCGTCCGGAGTGTTTGCGGATTCAGAAGGCTCGTTGCTCGGAGTTTCGGGGGCGCTGGAGCGGCATGCTGCAAACGAGAATACCATGACAAGCGCCAGAAGCAAACAAGTGAGTTTCTTCATCATTCTGGTTTTCCTCCAAATTATATTTTTGCGCATTTGCGCAAAGAATCAAAACAATATACCAAATAAAGGAAAAATATTTATTAGATATATAGCGTATCGTATCACAACTCGCAGAGTTTGTCCATAAAAAAACAAACTTTTGAGAAATTTTTCGTGAATAACTGCAATTTTGCACGGAACAAAATGCGGGAAACGCCGATATAAAAGCAATAGCATCGCCAATTTTGCATGTTGGGAAATGAAAAAATGCAGAATGAGGGCAAGCCATAAAAACGCGCTTATCAAATAGGGGGGTGTTTTGCCGCCCGGCGCATCCGTAAAAACAAAAGGCCTCCCGTGGGAAGCCTTTTGTTTTTATTGGGCAAATAAATTACTGCGCCATTGCGTCGAACAGCTCGACCTGCGCCTCATAGCCCTTGCGGTAGAGTTCCAGGATCTTCTTGTATTTCTCGTGGTTCTCCATGTTGGGCGTATTGTGCGCGCTGATAGCATGGAACTTGCGGACAGCGCTGTAATCCTCGTAAATGCCAAGGGCAATGCCGCCCATGATGGCCGCGCCGACCGTGGCGACTTCATCCATGTATTTGAGCGTTACCAGCTCGACGCCCATGATATCCGAGAAAATCTGGCGGACCACATCGCTCTTGGCCAGGCCGCCGACCATGGTGAGCTTTTTGAAATCGTAGTGCTCGCGGATGCCTTCCAAAATCAGGGCGATGTTGAAGCCGATGCCCTCGACCACTGCACGCAGCAGGTCTGCACGGGTGTTGGCCAGCGTGATGCCAAGGAAAGAGCCCTTTGCCTTGGGGTTATAGAACGGGTCGCGCTCGCCTTTGAGCAGCGGGAGGAACAGAACGCCGTTTGCCCCCAGAGGAGCCGAAGCGACTTCCTCGTTGATATAGTCGTATGCGCTCTTGCCGTTTTCCTCTGCCAGCTTCTGCTCGATTTTGCACAGCTCGTTTTTCACCCAGCCATAGGCCGAGCCCGAAGCCATGGTCATGCCGCCCATCATGCTGGCGCCTTCAGGCAGATAGCTGGAGTGATAGCCAACGCCTTCTTTTGCCGGGACGACGGCGCTGATGCCGGCGGAGGAACCGCCCGTCAGGCAGGCATCGCCGATGCCGATGTTGCCCGCGCCGATGGAGGAGCAGGTCGCGTCGCCTGTGCCGATGACCAGCTTGGTGCCCGGGAACAGGCCGCACTGCTCGGAAAGCGCGCCGCTGGGAACTTCGCCGACGATATCCGTGCAGGCATGAAGCTCTGGCATCATCTCTTCCGTGATGCCGGCGGCCTTGAGGCAGTCCTCGCTCCAGATGCTCTGGGCGAGATCCAGCGTGCCCATGCTGTTGGCCATGGAATATTCGCAGACGAAGCTGCCCGTCAGGCGAAGGATGATATAGTCGCTGGGGGTTGCCAGCATTTTATAGGTTTTTGCAAACGCTTCGGGGCGGTTGCGCTTGAGCCAGAGAAGCTTGGGCAGGCTCTGCTCGGTGCGCATGATGCCCTCGCCGCCATATGTCAGATACTGCTCCGGGATGAGCTCTGTCAGCTCGTTGGCCTCTTTTTCCGCGCGCATATCCTGCCAGATGATGGCCGGGTAAGTCGGCTTGCCGTCTTTATCCACGGGAATGCAGTTGGGGAACGTGCCGTCGAAGGAGACGCAGAGTACGTTTTTGATATCGATGCCCTTGAGCAGCTCCCGGTTGCCCGTGCAGAATGCGTTCCACCAATCCTCGGGATCCTGTTCTGCCCAGGTGGAATTGGAGTGGTTGGTGTGGTAGGGAGTGGTGATGGTGCTGATAAACTGGCCATCTGTGTTGAAAAGGGACGCCTTATCGGCGCTTGTGCCGAAGTCATGCGCCAAGATGTACTGTTCCATGATGTTTTCCTCTCATTATTTATTTTTTCCCAGATTTTTTATATATTCGCGATCGCCGGCTGTTTTCCTTTTTTTGAGCGGTTATTTCATAAAAAAAGTGCGGGCCTCATAGGATCTACAAACACCGTAAAAGGGGACGGAACAATGAAGGCTTATATAGAGGAGAGAGTGCTGGGCATTGCAAACTATATTCTCGAGACGGGCGCGACAGTGCGCAGCGCCGCCGGCAAATTTAAAATCAGCAAATCCACCGTGCACAAGGATGTAACCGAGCGGCTGGGCGAGCTCAACCCGGCGCTGGCGCGGCAGGTGCGCCAGGTGCTGCAGAAAAATATGGATGAGCGCCATATCCGCGGCGGCGAGGCCACCAGAAAGCGCTACTGCCAGCAGGCATAGGCCGGCGGGATGCAGAGCGGCCGGCTCTGTTGCTGCGCACAGCGGCAAAAAGACAGACAAGCGCCGGGCATACGGGCGCGCAAAATAATAAAAAAGCAAGGCAGCCATGATTTGGCCGCCTTGCTTTGATTGCATTATTGCCGGACAGCCTCGCGCCAATAGCGGAGCGTGTCGCCCAGCGTCTGTTCCAGGGGAACGGCTGGCTCCCAGCCGGTATCCTGCTGAAGACGGGAAATATCCGCCTCGATGATGGGAATATCCACGGGCCGCAGACGCGCCGGATCCACCTGCACGGTGATCTGCGCGGAGGAGAGCGCGACGATTTTTTCCAGAAGCTCGGAAATGGCGATGGCCTTCCCGCTTCCTACATTATATACCTCTCCGGGTTTGCCGTGTTCCAGCAGCAGCGCATAGGCGCGCACTACATCGCGCACATCTGTAAAATCGCGCTTGGCGCTGAGGTTGCCTACCTGGAGCACAGGCTGGCAAAGGCCTGCTTCAATTTCCGCTATCTGTTTGCAGAAGCTGGCCACGACAAACATAGGGTTTTGCGCAGGGCCCACATGGTTGAACGCGCGCACCATCATCACATCCAGATCATAGGCATCCGCATAGATTTTGCCCAGCATATCCTGGCAGGCTTTGGTTGCCGCGTAGATGTTGCCGGGGCGCATGGGCGTTTGCTCGCCCACAGGGCATTCATCCAGATGAATATGCCCATACTGCTCGCCCGAGCCAATGAGCAGAACTCTGGGCTTTTTCTCCAGCGCCCGCACCGCTTCGAGGACATTGACAGCGCCTTTGATATTCACGTCGATGGTCAGCCCCGGGTTTTTCCAGGAGAGCGCGACCGAGCTCTGCGCCGCCAGATGCACGAGATAATCCGGCGCGAACTCGCAGAGCACAGCCGAAATGGCATCGGGGTTTAGGATATCCAGGTCGTAAACGGACACGCCGTCTTTGGCGATTGTCTCCTGCGGCATTTTGGATGCGCCGACCGTCCAGCCAAGGCGCAGCATTTCATCCATGAGATGCCCGCCCACAAAGCCGGCGGCGCCGATGATAAAAGCTTTCATCTTTTCCTCGCTTAATTCTTCAGGCTGTTTACTTTCATTTCCTGCTGAACCAGAGCGTAATCGTGATCCACCATGCGGGCAACCAGCTCGGCGAAGGAGATCTTGCGCTCCCACCCCAGTGTTTTCTCGGCCTTGCTGGGATCGCCCAGCAGCAATTCGACTTCCGCCGGGCGGAAGAAGCGGGGGTTGACCTTGACCAGCGTTTTTCCAGTTGCCTTCTCAATGCCGACTTCGTCTACGCCGTTGCCCTTCCATTCTAGCTCCATGCCCAGGCGGGCGAAGGCGGTATCCACAAATTCGCGGACGGTGCGCGTCTCGCCTGTGGCGACGACATAGTCATCCGGATTGTCCTGCTGGAGCATGAGATACATGGCATAGACATAGTCCTTGGAATGGCCCCAGTCCCGCTTGGCATCCATATTGCCCAGCTCCAGGCAGTCCTGAAGCCCCAGCTTGATGCGGGCGGCGGCATGGGTGATTTTTCTGGTAACAAATTCCAGGCCCCTGCGCTCGGATTCGTGGTTGAACAAAATGCCTGAGCAGGCGAACAAGCCATAGCTTTCGCGGTAGTTCTTAGTGATCCAGTGCCCATAGAGCTTGGCCACGCCGTAGGGGCTTCTGGGATAGAAGGGAGTCGTCTCCTTCTGGGGCACTTCCTGCACCAAGCCAAACATCTCGGAGGTGGACGCCTGATAGAATTTGCAGGCGGGATTGACCAGACGGATGGCCTCCAGCATTTTGGTAACGCCGGTAGCGTCGATCTCCGCCGTAGCCAGGGGCTGTTCCCAGCTTGTCGCCACGAAAGATTGGGCGGCGAGGTTATAGACTTCGTCTGCCTGGGAGATGCGCATGGCGTTTGCCAGCGAGACGAGATCCGTCATATCTGCATAGATAAAATGCAGCTTATCCACCAAATGCGCGACATTGCCGTAATCTACTACACTTTTTCTGCGCATCAGGCCATAGACTTCATAGCCCTTTTCCAGCAGCAGTTCTGCCAGATACGAGCCATCCTGGCCGGTGATTCCCGTGATCAGTGCATGTTTCATTGATGTTGCTCCTTC
>CAMSSU010000002.1 GCA_947063485.1 uncultured Clostridia bacterium
ATATGAATATTAAGAGGAGGTACCTATTTACAATGAATAAAGGTACAGTAAAGTGGTTTAACGCAGGCAAAGGCTTCGGCTTCATTTCGAATGATGATGGCGGCGACGATGTGTTCGTGCATTTCTCCGCAATCGTCTGCGATGGCTTCAAGACTCTTGCAGAAGGCCAGAAAGTTACTTTCGAGACTGAGGCAGATCCCAGAAACAGCGGTAAGCTGCGTGCTGTGAACGTTGTTCCGGTTGAGGAGTAAATAAAATGAAAAATGCCCCTTTTTGGGGCATTTTTTGATCCCGGAAATCTGGAGCGCTAGGCAGCGCAGCGCTTTTCTGCTATAATAGATGAAACTGCCCGGCGCATGAACTTGGCGCGGGATGAGAGCGAGGAGAGAAAAGATGGAAGTTTTGCTGCGGCCCTGGAAGATGGAGGATGCGAAGAAAATTTGGCGCTATGCCAATAACCGCAAGGTGGCAGAGAATTTGCGGGATGTTTTCCCTTTCCCGTATGCCGAGCAAGACGCCGCCGATTTTATCGGGCACTGCATCAAAGGCGAAGGCCAGGGGCAGATCTGCCGCGCTGTCTGCGTGGATGAGGAGTCTGTGGGCAGCATTGCCGTCTTTTTGGGGCAGGATGTCTATCGCCGGTCGGCCGAACTGGGATATTGGCTGGCAGAGCCTTTCTGGGGCAAGGGGATTATGAGCCAGGCTGTGGCGCAGATCTGCCGGAAAGCCTTTGAAGCGTTTGATATTGTCCGCATCTATGCGGAGCCCTATGCCTATAATCAGGGGTCGCGGCGGGTTTTGGAGAAGGCGGGGTTTGCGCTGGAAGGAATTCTCAGGCAGAGCGTATATAAAAATGGGCAGATGCACGATTCCTGCATTTATGCTCTGGTGAAATAGGAGGAACTTGTGAAAAAATTCAAGCTGACAAAAGAGCTGGTGCTCTATGTTGTGTTTGGCGCGCTGACGACGGTCGTGAGCTTTGGCTCCTACTACGTCTGCAATACGGTGCTGGGCATCCACTATCTGGCCAGCAATATCGTCTCCTGGATTTTGGCCGTGCTGTTTGCATATATCACGAACAAGATCTTTGTTTTTGAGAGCAAAGGGCTTTCCAGAAAAGAGCTGCTGCGGGAATTTTTTGCCTTTATTGCGGCGCGCCTGATTTCGCTGGGCATGGAAGAGCTGGGATTATGGCTGATGATCGGGGCGCTGCACTGGAATGAGAATCTTGCCAAGCTCATCATGCAGGTAGTTGTCGTCATCGCCAACTATGTTTTCAGCAAACTGTTCATTTTTAAAAAAACGGCGGTTGAAGAATAGGCAAAGTTCGCGTATAATGAGGGCATCAGTGAAAAACTGAATGAGAGATTTGGAGGAAAGATTATGAAGTATCTATTGGCGCATGATCTTGGGACGAGTGGGGACAAAGTCGCCCTGTTCCAGGAGGATGGCAAGATGCTGGGCAGCGTGATCACCCCCTACGAGACTTTTTATGGGGACGACGGCGTGCGCGAGCAGGATCCGAGCGACTGGTGGAGGGCAGTTTGCGAGGGAACCCGGCAGCTGATGGCGAAGATCGACCCGAAAGACGTCGCCGCAGTTTCCTTTGGGGGCATGGGGCATTGCTGCACATGCCTGGATGAGCAGGGCAACTTCCTGGATCGCTCGATTTTATGGAGCGACGTGCGCTCCTACCGCGAGCAGGAGGAATTGGAGCAGATCGTCGGGGCAAAAAGATGCTATGAAGTTACCGGGCATAAGCCCTCTTCTTCCTATACCATCACCAAGATGATGTGGATGAAGAAGCACAAGCCCGAAATTTACAGCAAGACGTATAAAGTGCTGACGGCAAAGGATGTCATCGTCTATAAGCTGACGGGCCGGATGTGCACGGATTATTCGGATGCCAGCGGCTATATGGCCTATAACTACCGCACCAAGCAGTGGGATCGGGAGATGATCGAGGCCTGCGGGTTTGACTACTCCATGTTCCCGGAGATCGTCAGCGGCATCGAGGTCGCGGGGTATGTTACAAAAGAGGCGGCGGAAGCCTCGGGCCTTGCAGAAGGGACGCCAGTCGTCCCGGGCGGCATGGATGGCAGCGTGGCAGGCGTAGGCCGGGGAAAGCTGGGAGACACGGGCTTCCACCTGGGCACATCTTCGGGCGCATCGCTGGATGTCCCGGCGGACGTGCTGGATGAACAGCAGCGCTATGAGATCTGGTGCAATGTTGATGATCCGAACGAGGTTTCCATGTCTGGCTCGATGAACGCGTTTGGCGGCTCGATCGCCTGGATGCGGGATAACCTTTGCGCCAAAGAGGCGCAGCTCGCCAAAGAGACGGGCAAAAATATCTTTGAATTTATCAACGAGAATGCGGCCAAATCTCCTGTGGGCGCGCGCGGGCTCATCTATCTGCCCTACTTGCAGGGCGAGCGCTCCCCTTATTTTAATGCGAAAGCCAGGGGGTGCTTCATCGGCCTGACCATGCAGCATACGCAGGACGATATGAAGCGCGCCGTGATGGAAGGATGCGCTCTGCATCTGGCGCTGATGATGAAGCAGTTAGAAGAGATCTCCGGCAAGCAGCCGCCCCAAAAGGCGACGATTTCCGGCGGCGCCAGCAAGAGCGGGCTGGTCTGCCAGATTATGGCGGATGTGATGAACTGCGAGATGATGAATATCAACGTCTCGGATGAGGTCGGCTCGCTGGGCGCGGCGATCTGCGCCGGCGTGGGCGTGGGCATTTTTAAGGATTTCTCCGTGGCCAACCAGTTCGTCGAGATTACGGGGACGACCAAGCCGATTCCCGAAAATGTGAAGCGCTATCAGCAGATTCTGCCTTTGTTTGAGCGCGCTTATGCGGCTCTGGAGCCCATCTTTGAGGAGATCAAAGAATAGCAGAAAAAAGGCCAAGGGAGGCTTGCCGGCTTTCCTTGGCTTTTTCTTTTTAATGAAAAAATTTGAGCAAAGGCATACTTGGGGGAAACGATGAAATATCTATTGGCGCATGATATTGGAACCAGCGGAGACAAGGCGGCGCTTTTCTCGGCGGATGGGCGCCTGATCGCCAGCAAGACAGTCGCTTACCAGACGTTCTATGCCCAGGGCGGCGCCATCGAGCAGCGCTCGCAGGATTGGTGGGAAGCCGTCTGTCAGGCGACCAGGGCTGTAACGGCAGGGGTCGATCCGGCGCAGATTGCGGCGGTCTGCTTTGGAGGCATGGGGCATTGCTGCACGTGCCTGGATGAGCAGGGCAATTTTCTGGCACCCTCTCTTCTATGGAGCGACAGCCGAAGCGGCCAGGAGCAGGCGGAGCTGGAGGCGGCATTTGGCGCGAAAAAATGCTATGAAGTTACCGGGCACAAATGCTCCACGGCCTATACCATCACCAAGCTCATGTGGATTAAGAAGCATTGGCCGGAGGTTTATCAGAAAACGCACAAAGTGCTGACGGCAAAGGACGTCATCGTCTATCGGCTGACGGGGCGGATGTGCACGGATTATTCAGATGCCTGTGGCTATATGGCCTATGACTATAAGAAGATGGCGTGGGACCCGGAGATCATCGCGGCAGCCGGCCTGCGGCGGGAGCTCTTTCCCGAGATCGTCAGCGGCCGGGAAGTGGCTGGGTATGTTACCCGGCAGGCGGCGGCAGAGACCGGCCTTGCGGAGGGGACGCCGGTCGTCCCGGGCGGCATGGATGGGCAGGTGGCCAATATCGGCGCTGGGACGCTGGGCGAGACCAACTTCCATCTGGGCACGTCTACCACAGCGCGGCTGCATGTGCCGGCAGATATCACGGATCCGCAGGAGCGGTATGAGTTCTGGGCGGGCATCCAGCCGGGCACAGGCGATCTCGCCGGGACGATGAACGCCTTTGGCGGCTCGATCGCCTGGATGCGGCAAAACCTCTGCGGCCGGGAAGAGAAGCTGGCGGCGCAGGCGGGCATACCGGTCTTTGAGGCCCTGGCGGAGTGGGCGGCGCAGTCGCCCGTGGGCGCGAGGGGGCTCATCTTCCTGCCTTTTTTGCAGGGCGAGCGCACGCCCTATTTCGATGCCAGGGCAAAGGGCTGTTTTCTGGGGCTTTCCATGCACCATACAGATGCGGATCTCAAGCGGGCAGTCTTTGAGGGGGCGGCTTTGCACCTGGCCATGATGATGGAAGATCTGGCCGAGCTTTCGGGAAAGCCCGCGCCCCAAACGGCATCGGTTGCCGGGGGAGCGGCAGGCAGCGATCTCGTCTGCCAGATGATGGCGGATGCCATGGGATGCAGGATGCTGCGCTTGAGCGTGGGCGGGGAAGTCGGCTCGCTGGGGGCGGCAGTCTGCGGCGGCGTGGGCGTCGGCCTTTATTCGGATTTCTCTGCGGCAAACGAGTTTTTGTCCGTGGAGAAGGAATTTGAGCCCAAAGCGGAGCATACGCAGATCTACCGGGAAAAGCTTGGGCTATACCGCAAATGCTATCCGGCGCTGAAAGAGATTTTTGCCCAAATGGCGTAATCGCTTGAATGCGGCCGCGGTTTTATACTATAATTGATGCAGCAGAAAGGATGGGGAAAGAGGATGGATCGCGTAACACTGGAGACAAAGCTGGATAAAAAAGAATACAGAGCCATCAGCTACTGGAACGCCTTTTGCAAGACGCCCACGCTGATCATCTTATCTGTGCTCTGCGTCGCCATCGGCGGGCTGAATTTGCTGTTAAAGCCGCAGGGCGTCATGCTGTATTTGAGCCTGGTGCTGGTGCTGTATCCATTTTTGCTGATTGGCGTGCTCTCCTTTGGCATTTACCGCATGAACAAATCCCACGATGTGGAGAAAGCGACGCACGCGCGCTATACCGTGAGCGCAGAGGGAATCGAGACCGAGCTTTTACAGCGCGAGGGGCGCGCTTTTACGGGCTGGGGAGAGATTTACCGCGCCTACGAGAACCGGCGCTATTTCATCCTGTTTGTCAACCGCTCCCAGCTGATCGCCATGAAAAAAGAGGCGCTCCCGGAGGGCGGCGAGCAAACACTGCGCAGAATTTTGAAGGAAAATCTGGGAAAACGCTGCAAAATCCGCTGAAAACCGCTCTGTTTTGCGCCATTTTTGCGGGATATATTGTAAGAAAAGCAAAATTGTTGTATAATAGATTAAACTAGGCGGGGAGTGTGGGCGATGGGAAAGATAACCGTGAATATCGCTGGAAAAGAATATCGCATTGTTTCGGATGAGAGCGGTGAATACATCAATCAGCTGGCCTATACGCTGAATCAGCAGATTGCCGAGACGGCCAAAAGCTATGTCGGCGTTGGCAATGCTTCGATTACCACACTGGTCGCGCTGAACCTGACGGATGAATTGCAGAAATCCCGCGCGGCGCTGCAAGAGCTGGAAGAGCAGGCGCGGCAAATGCGGGAGGCGCTGCGCAAAGCGGAGATTGAACTGAGCATGAAAACGCCCGCTCAGCCCGGCGAAAATGCCGAAATCCGAAGGCTTCAGGAGATCTGCCAGAAGCTGGAAGAGGAAAACCGGCAGTTAAAGCAGGGGCATTTTAAGAGGAAAAATCATTGAGAATGGAGATGCGCGTGGCCTCACGCGCATTTTTTGCTTTTGGGACGGATTTTTAGATGGGAAAGATGAAAAAAATGGAGTTACTGGCCCCGGCAGGGGATATGCAGTCTGCCAAAGCGGCCTTTTCGGCTGGGGCGGACGCTTGCTATCTTGGCGGGGGCTTCAGCGCCCGGGCATACGCGGCGAATTTTAAAAAAGAAGAGATATTGGAGCTGATTGAGTATGCGCATTTGCGCGGCAAGCGGGTGCACGCGGCCATCAATATCATGCTCAAGCAGAGCGAAGTGAGCCGGGCACTGGAAGAGGCGGCTTTCCTCTATGAGGCGGGAGTGGACGCCATCATCGCCTCGGATCTGGGGTTTGTTGCGCAGGCGCACCGGCTCTTCCCCGGTCTGCCCATCCATGCCAGCACGCAGATGGGCGTGCAGGATGCGGCTGGGGCGCGGCTGGCGGCAGAGCTAGGATGCAGCCGGGTGGTGGCCGCCAGAGAGACGACACTGGAAGGGCTGCGGCAAATGGCGCAGACGGGCATTCCGGTTGAGGCGTTTTGCCATGGGGCGCTCTGCTCGGGCGTTTCCGGGGCGTGCCTGCTCTCGGGCATGGCCGGCGGGCGCAGCGGGAACAGGGGGAGATGTGCACAGCCCTGCCGGCAGAGCTATGATCTGCTGGGAGAACAGGCGTATCATCTGAGCACCAAGGATCTCTGCGCGGTCGGCCTGCTGGGCGCGCTCAAAGATGCGGGAGTCTGCTCGCTCAAAATCGAAGGGCGGATGAAGCGGCCGGAGTACGTCGCCATCGTTACGCACACCTATCGCCAGGCGCTGGATGCCCTGGAAAGTGGGAGAAAATTCGATTTGCAGGCGGCGATGGAAGAACTGCGCAGAATTTACAACCGCGGCGGCTTTTGCACGGGCTATTTGGAGGGCAGCCGGGATGTTACCTATTTACAGCGGCCAGGGCATTTGGGCACTGCGCTGGGCAGGATTGGGCAGGTGAAAGCCAAGAAGGCCATTCTATCTACGCAGGAGCAGATCCAGAAGGGCGATGGGCTGGAATTCCGCGCCGGGAGCCGATCGCACGGCGGGCTGGCGCTTCCCTATGCCGACCGCATTGCGGGCGGATACCGCATTGCCGTCAGCCCGGAGGCTCGGGACGGGGATATGGCTTATCGCACCACGGATGCACAGCAGATGCGGCGGGCACAGGAGCTGATGGAAAGGGAGATTGCCTGGCCCATGCAGGCACTGCTGACTGCGGCGCCGGGACAGCCGGCGCGCCTGCGGCTTTTCTGCCAGGGGCAGGAATGCGAGGTGGCCGCGGTCGAAGCTTGCCAGGAGGCGCAAAGACCGCTGGATCGGGAGCGCATTGCCGCGCAGATAGGCAAAACCGGCGGGACGGTGTTCCGGCTGGAGCACACCCGGATGCAGATAGAGGGCAACCCTTTTCTTCCTGCATCCGCTCTCAATGAGCTGCGCCGCCGGGCGATTGGCGAGATGGAGCAGAAGCTTTTGCGAAAAGCCAGGCTGTATCCGGCGCGCCCGGCCCAAAGATGCGCAGACAAAGCGCAGGCTGGCGGGGCTGTGCAGGCTGGCGGGCTTTATTTGGCCGCACAGGTGCAGACGGCGGAGCAGGCGCAGGCGGCGCTGGAGGCTGGGGCGGATCGCGTCTATCTGCGGTGTTCCTGCGATGAAAAACAGTTTGAAAAGGCGCAGGAAATGGGGATTGCCGTCTATCTGGCCTTGCCCGCCTATCTGGACGACGCTGAGAGCGCCGCGGCAGAGGGGCTGCTGCGCAAATACGATTGCTTTTGCGGGATATTAGCGGGCAATCTGGCCGGGATTGCCCTGGCGCGCAAATTGGAGATGCCCTTTGTCGCAGATTTTCCGCTGAATGTTGCCTCCGGGGAGGCGGCAGAATGCCTGAAAAAGCTGGGCGCGGAGGAAGCCGCTATAAGCGCAGAGCTCAATTTGAGTGAGATTGCGCAGATACAGGGTGTGAAAAAAGAGGTCGTTGCCTTTGGGCGCATCCCGGTGATGTATCTGAGGCACTGCCCGCTCAAAAAGCAGGGCAAATGCGGCACATGCGGCAAGGCACAACTGCGGGATGGCAAGGGATATGAATTCCCCCTGGTGCGCGGCGGAGTGAGCAGCTGCCTGCTTCAGGTTTTGGCCAGCGTTCCCATGGCCATGGAAGATTTGGGCGCGCTCAGGCAGGCGGGGGCGGCGGGAATTCGGCTGTGCTTTTGGCAGGAGACGCCGGAGCAGGCGGCGCGGGTGATTTCAGTCTATCAAAAAGCGCAAAAGACTGGCGCTTTGGTGGGTTTTTCTGGTATGATAAAAGGTAAAGTAAATAAGGGACATTTACAGCGAGGGATCGAATAGATGGATGACAGAGTGCTCAAGATTTTGGGCTACGATAAGATAAAAGAGATGCTGGCGGACTGCGCAGTTTCCGAGCGGGGCGCGGCCGCGGCAAGAGCGCTTTTGCCGGCGACGGATCGGCAGGAGGCCGAGCGGCTGATGGCACAGACCAGGGAGGCCGAGAGCATCAGCATTTCCAATGCCGCCCACCCCATGATGGGATTTGACGATTTGAGCGGGGAGCTGACGCGACTCAAAGCCGGAGCGGGGCTTTCCTGCGCCGAGCTGCTGCGGGTTTCCCGGCTGATGAAGGCGGCTAAGCGGGCAAAAAAAGGAATTACAAAAGACGAGAACGGCCAGCTTCGGCTTCTGCCCGATCTGGCGGAGCAGCTGTTTTACGATGATATGCTCATCCGGCGCATTGACGACGCGATTTTGAGCGAGGAGGAGATCGCGGATCAGGCATCTCCGGCTCTGCGGGATATTCGGCGCAGGCAGAGAAATGAAAATGCGTTCGTGCGCGAGAAGCTCAACGCGATCATCCGCAGCAAAGAGCACGCGGCGCATTTGCAAGACGCGATTATCACCATGCGAAACGGGCGGTATGTTGTGCCCGTCAAGCAGGAATACCGCGGCAATGTCCCGGGGCTGATTCACGGGCAGTCTGCCAGCGGCGCGACGCTGTTTATCGAACCCATGAGCATTGTGGAGGCGAACAACCGCCTGCGGGTTCTGGAAGAAGAGGAGAGGCAGGAGATCGAGCGGATTTTGCTGGAGCTTTCTGCTCTGGCCGGAGCCTATACCTATGAGATGCAGGCGGATTTGGATCTTCTGACTTATCTGGATCTGGTTTTCGCCAAGGCGGCGCTGGCCATCCGGATGCGGGCCATGCCCGTCGCCTTTAACGGGGATGATACCATCGATATCCGCTCTGGCCGGCACCCGCTGATCGATGCAAAGGAAGTGATTCCGGTTTCTGTTTCGGTTTCGGATGAGCACAGGACGCTGATCATCACCGGCCCGAATACCGGCGGCAAGACGGTTACGCTCAAGATGGTCGGCCTATTTTCGGCTATGGCGCAGAGCGGGCTGTTCCTGCCTGCGCTGGAGGGCAGCAGCCTGCCGCTCTTTGAGAAGATTTTTGCAGATATCGGCGATGAACAGAGCATCGAGCAGTCGCTCTCGACGTTCAGCTCGCACATGCGCAACATCATCTATATTCTGCGCAAGGCCGGGGCGCACTGCCTGGTGCTCATCGACGAGATGGGCGCGGGGACAGACCCGGAGGAAGGGACGGCGCTGGCGCTGGCTATTTTGGATGAGCTGAACGGCCGGGGCTGCAAGCTGCTGACGACCACGCATTACAGCGAGATCAAGGCTTACGCGATGAACGCAGAGGGCTTTGAAAATGCCAGCATGGAGTTTGACGCGCAGTCTCTGCGGCCGACTTACCGGCTGATCATGGGCGTTGCGGGCTCGAGCAACGCATTTCTCATTTCCAAGCGGCTGGGGCTCAAGACGCCCATCATCGAGAAGGCAAAGGGTTTTATGCGCCAGGAGCGCCTGGAATTCGACAGCCTCATTTTGCAGGCAGAGCGCACGCGGAAGCAGGCGGAGCGGGAGCTGGAGCGGGCCAGGCAGATGCAGGAGCACGCCAAAGAGGTGGACGCCCGGGCCAAGAAGCTGGAAAAAGAGCTGGCGGATAAGCGCAAGAGCGCCATAGAGCGCGCAAACAAGGATGCGCTGGAGATCGTCAAAAAGGCGCAGGAGGAGACCGAGCAGCTCATCAAAGAGGCGCGCAAGCTGCGGGGCCAGAGTGAGAGCCAGGCGACCAAAACGACGGAGAAAGTGCGCAGAGAGATCTCTGCAAAAAAAGAGGTGCTCAAAAAGAAGGCTGAGCCGGGACGCCGCCCGGCTATGCCCGCCAACCCGGCCAAGCTTTCAGTTGGGCAGACCGTGCATATCTACAGCCTGGATGTGGATGCGACAGTCTCCAGCCTGCCGGATGCCAAGGGCATGGTGGGCGTGCAGGCGGGGATCATGAGCATGAACGTGCATCTTTCGGATTTGGAGCTGCGCGCAGAGACGGGCAAGAAAAAAGGGGTGCGCACCAGCCGCGTCTCTTTATCGCATAAGAGCGTTCCGCTCTCCATCAACCTGCATGGGTACACCGTGGAAGAGGCGATTTTGGAGGTGGACCGCTATCTGGATGATGCGTTCCTGGCCGGGCTCAGCGAGGTTTCCATCATTCACGGCAAGGGAACCGGCGCACTGCGCAGCGGCGTTCAGAATTTCCTGCGGCGGCACCCGCATGCGGCGGAATTCCGGCTGGGGAAATTTGGCGAAGGAGAAGACGGAGTTACGATTGTTACATTAAAATGACGCAGTTGGAAGTTATTTCAGCTTGACGTTACACTCTGTTCATAAATGGAGGCTATAATGAGGATAGCGGCGAGCGCATGCCTGGCAGGAAAGGCATGCCGGTATGACGGCAGGGCAAAGCCCAGCGCAGAGATTGCGGGGCGCATGGCAGAGGGCGAGGAGATCTTGCTGATCTGCCCCGAATGCCTGGGCGGGCTGGCGGTTCCAAGGGAGCCATCTGAGCTGACCGGGACGGGCAAAGCAGTGCTGGAAGGGCAGGCCCGGGCGGTTGGCCGGGACGGTGAAGACCGTACAGCGCAGTTTCTGGCGGGGGCGCGGGCGGCGCTGGCGCAGCTAAAAGATGCAGGGGTTGAGACAGTCTATCTGAAAAGCAAAAGCCCATCCTGCGGGGTCGGCAGGATTTACGACGGCACCTTTACGGGAACGCTTACCGCGGGAAACGGCGTGGCGGCAGAGCTGTTTTTGCAAAACGGGATAGAAGTTATCTGCATAGACGAATGAAAAAGGGGAAAAGGAAATGGCCAAGAACAGGATTTTGGTAATCGACGACGACGAAAATATCAGCAAGGTGATCCGTCTCTATCTGGAAAAAGAGGGGATGGAGGCGCTGCTGGCATCCAACGGCAAAGCCGGTCTGGAGGTTTTTTCGAGGGAGAGCCCGGATCTGGTGCTGTTAGATATCATGATGCCCGAGATGGATGGGATTGAAGTGATCAAAAACATCCGCAAAGAGAGCGCTGTTCCCGTTATCATGCTGACGGCGAAGGGAGATACCTTCGATAAGGTTCTGGCGCTGGAGCTGGGCGCAGACGATTATATCGTCAAGCCTTTTGAGCCAAAAGAGCTCATCGCCCGCATCAAGGCGGTCATCCGCAGAAGCGAGAATGCGCCCGAGCAGGAGGACACGATTCGCTACGAGAATATCGAGATCTCTCTCTCCAAATATACCGTAACGTATTGCGGCAAAAAGCTGGAACTGCCGCCCAAAGAGCTGGAACTGCTCTATTTCCTGGCTTCCCACCCCAACAAGGTTTTTACGCGGGAGCAGCTCCTGCAGAAAGTTTGGGAGTTCGATTTCTACGGGGATTCCAGAACCGTCGATGTGCACATCAAGCGGCTGCGGGAAAAGCTCGGAGAGCAGCCTTCCTGGCAGATTAAGACGGTTTGGGGCGTTGGATACAAATTCGAGGTGCAGTAAATGTTCCGCACGCGGACGATTTTTGCCAGAGTGGCCTGGCTATGCACTCTGGTTTCGGCCTTGGGGCTGATACTGGCCAATACGCTGTTTGTCATCCGCATGAAGGAGAACGGCATTGAGCAGGCCACCCAGGAGCTGGGCGGATGCGCGGAGAACATCAGCGATGTTTTCCAGGAGAACTATACGGCTGGCGATACAGGCGAAGCGCTGTTTGGCGAGCTGTATAAAATGGCGGAATATGAGAAATACGTCATCTGGATCGCGGATTCCTATGGCAATATCATTTTCAGGCTGACGGGGGATGAGCAATCCGGGGAATATGAGTCGTATTTTGCCAGAGGCATGGCGGTGCTGGCAGACTCGCTTTCCCAGGGGAAGATGAGCTATACCGTGCAGGACGGGCAGGGGCTTTTTGCCGAGCCGATTGTAACGCTGGGCAGCCCGATTCTCGTCTCGGGGCAGCGGGTTGGGACGGTCTATCTGCATACGCGGCTGGCCGATACCGCCAGTGCCATGCGGATTTTACTCATGCAGACGCTCATTGCCTTTGCAGTTTGCTTTGCCGTGGCGGCGCTGGGCTCCCTGCTCCTTTCAAAACGGGTGCTGCGGCCGCTCTATGATATCAACCTCGCGGCCAAGGCTCTGGCCAAGGGGGATTTCTCCCAGCGCATTGAGCAGCGGGAAAAAGGGGAGATTGGCCAGCTGGTCGAGACGTTCAACATGATGTCGGCCGAGCTGGAAAAATATGAGAACACGCGCCAGAGCTTCGTGGCAAACGTCTCCCACGAGCTCAAAAGCCCGATGACCTCCATTCAGGGGTTTGTCCAGGGAATGCTGGACGGGACGATCGAGGGGGAGGACCAAAAGCAGTATCTGGAGATCGTATTATCCGAGACCAAAAGGCTTAATATACTCATAGGCGATCTGCTGGATTTGGCAAAGATCGATTCGGCGCAGTTCCCCATGCATATGACGCGCTGGGATCTCTCGGAAATGCTGCGCCGCTCGCTCATCCGGTTTATCGGGAAGATTGAGGAGAAGAACCTGGAGCTGGCCGTCAATATTCCGGAAGAGCAGCTGATGGTTTTGGCCGATCAGGACCGCATTGCCCAGGTGGTAACCAACCTGCTGGACAATGCTGTGAAATTCTGCGAAATGCACGGGACTTTGAAACTCTGGGTTTACTGCGCAGATGGAAAAGTGCACGTCAATATTTCCAACACCGGGGAGATCATCCCGGAGCAGGATTTGCCCTTTGTTTTCGATCGGTTCTTCAAAGTGGACAAATCGCACAACAGAAAATCGCCGGGGACGGGGCTTGGGCTTTCCATCGTCAAGAAAATTCTGCTCCAGCATGGGCAGGATATTTGGGTCAATTCGAAGCCCGGCATGGGGACGGTTTTCACCTTTACGCTTGAGCAGGCGGCGGAAGAAAAGAAAGCATAGTTTTATCAGCAATGATTCATATCAATAGGAGGAACACGACATGAACGACGAATGGAACCAGCCTGGCTTTTCCGCATCGGACGAGGAGAAGAAGAGCGAGGCGCCCGAGCGTTTTTCGGGGCAGGAGCAGCCGGAGCGCACAGAGCAGGAGCAGGCGCCCAGCTGGGGCAAGCCCAGCGAGCCGCAGCCTTGGCAAAATGCGCAGAGCGAGCAGAGCCAGCCGTTTGTGCCCCAGCCGCCGCGCAGAGCTTACGACAGCGGGCCGCGGTATGGCGGGGGATACCAGAACTATAATGCGCCCAGAGCCGGGCAGCCCAACCACGCGAGAAAAAAGAAGAGCAAGGCCGGGCTGATTATCGGGATTACCGCGGGGGCCATCTGCGCCATCCTGGTTGGGGCGGTGATTATGGGAGCGTTCCTCTATCCTATTTTTAGAGACTATCAGCAAACGCCTGGGCCCAGCGTCGGCATCACGCCGACGCCTTCCGCTTCCCAGGGCAGCGGCCCGGTTGGCGGCGGCGATACGGATGCCAGCATTGGCGGAACGGCGCCTACGATAACAGACCAGATCAACCCGATTCCGGAAATTGCGGAAACTGCGCTTAAGAGCGTCGTGGGAGTAACGACCATGCAAAGCCAGGGCGGGCAGCTTCAGCCCTCTGCCCGGGGCACGGGATTCGTCATCTCCTCCTCGGGATATATCGTAACCAACTATCATGTCATCAAAGACGGCGAGCAGTTTGTGGTTACGGATCACGACGGCAATGAATATGCCGGGACGCTGATCGGCGGGGACAAGAACCTGGATATTGCCGTGCTCAAAATCGATGCGGAGCTGCCGGCGGTTGCCATTGGCGATTCGGACGCTACCCGCGTGGGCGAGCAGGTGATCGCCATCGGGGATCCTTCGGGCGCCGGGCAGAACCTGACAGGCACGGTTACGGTGGGGTATGTCAGCGCGGTCAACCGCGAGCTGATGTTTAACAACATCCGCCAGAAATTCATTCAGACGGATGCGGCGGTCAACCCGGGCAACAGCGGCGGCCCGCTCTTTAACACCAAAGGAGAGGTGATTGGCGTTGTAACGCTCAAGAGCCTGGTCTCTTCGGCCAATTCCGGCGTCAGCACGGAGGGCATCGGCTTCGCGATTCCCATCAACAATGCCATCGACGCGGCGCAGCAGATCATCTCTTCGGGCAGCGTACAGCGCCCGGGCATCGGGATTCGGTACAGCGAAGTTACCCAGGCCACAGCAGAGGCGAACAACCTCGTGCCCGGCAACATGATCGCGACGTTTATGAACGGCAGCACGGCCCAGCAGGCCGGCCTTCAGGTGGGCGATATCATCATCCGCTGCGAGGGACAGGATGTGACCAAAGTGAATATGTCGGATTTGGTGAACGCCAAGAAGGTGGGAGAGAGCATTGAGGTTACCGTCTGGAGAGACGGGCAGGAGATGGATTTTACAATTCCCATCGGAGACGTCAACCAGATGACGGAAGAATAGCAAAAAAGCAGCGGAATATCCGCTGCTTTTTTTTATGGAGCTAAGCTATATTGCATCCCGCATCTTTTGCAGGCTGGATTTTAAGATGCGGGAAACCTGCACCTGGGAGACACCGATGAGCGCGGCGATTTGGCTTTGGGTTTTATCCCCGAAATAGCGCAGCATGATGACTTGGCGCTCCCTGGGAGAAAACTGCGCGAGCAGCTGGCGGATCAGAAGGCGGTTGATGGTATGCTCGTCTTCCGAGACGCTGAGCGTATCCAGCAGTGTGGCATCTGAATCCTGGCAGAGGGGTTCATCGATGGAAAGGGGAGCGCGGGAGGCATCCGTGCACTCGATGAGATCTTCTTCCGTCATGCCGGCGGCTTTGGCCAGCTCGGCAGTGGTGGGCTCCCGGCCAAGCTCTTTTTTGAGCTGCTCGGCCGCGCGGTAGGCCTTGGCGGCATTCTCGCGCAAAACCCGGCTGACCTTAACCGGGCCGTCGTCCCGCAGAAAGCGCTTGATCTCGCCCGAGATGAGCGGCACGGCGTAAGTCGAAAAGCGCACCTCAAAAGAGGCGTCGTAATGCAAAATTGCCTTTAAAAGCCCGAGGCTTCCAAGCTGAAAGAGATCTTCATATTCCGTCCCACGGCCAAGATAGCCCTTGACGATGCTTTTGACCAGCGGGATATTTTTCTCGATCAGCTCTTCCTTGGCCTGCTCATCGCCGTTTTGCGCGGCAGAAATGAGCTGCAGTGTTTGTTCGTGGGAGAGAAGCGCGCTCATTTTCCGATTTTCTTAAAAAGCGTCACTTTTGTCCCCTGGCCGGGCTGGGAAGCGACCTGCATCTCATCCATAAAAGTCTGCATGACGGTGAAGCCCATGCCGCTGCGCTCCTCGCCCTGGCAAGTGGTATAGAAGGGCTGAAGCGCCTCCTCCAGGTTTTCGATGCCTTTGCCGCTATCCTCGATTTCAAAGCGCACGAAGCGCTCGCCCAGCTCGCCGCGCAGGACGACCTCCCCGCCTTTTTCCTGATAGGCATGGACGATGGCGTTGGTAACAGCTTCCGAGATTGCGGTTTTGATATCTGCGATTTCTTCCAGCGTGGGATCCAGCTGAGAGGCGAAAGCGGCTGCGCAGATGCGCGCGAAGCCCTCGTTTGCAGAGATTCCAGGAAACCGCAGTTCCATCTTATTGTTCACGTTTCTTTCCCCCGTTAAATTTTTTTGATAATGCGATACAGCCCAGAAAGGCGAAAAACCTTGTCGATTTGCTGATTTAGCCCCTGCACGGCCAGCTCGCCGCCGCTGTTTTTGAGCAGCTTATAGCGCCCGATGATCAGCCCGATTCCAGAGCTATCCATCAAAGTAACATCCCGAAAATCCAGAACGAGCCGCAGGCCTTTGCCGCCGGATTTGATGAGCGTATCCAGCTTTTCCTTCAGGGGAGCGGCGCTATGATGATCGAGCTCTCCCGAAAGGCGCACAATTTTTTGCGTCATAAAAATTCCTCCTAAGCATCCTAACCAAAATAATTCTCTTTTTGGGCAAATAACCCTTGGAAGAAAAAACACTGCTTTTGGCGAAAAATGAAATTGCGATTTCCATAAAAAACCGCTGGTAAATTTTCGCTTTATGGGGATGATAACACGGGAGGTGCGTATGAGCAAAACAAAAGAAAAAAAGAGGCCGGGAAGGGCATGGCGCATCTTTAAAATTTGCATACTCTCGCTTTTAGTATTGACAATTTCTGCCATAATATTCATGGCTTCGTATTTAATGGGCATTGAGGAGTGGCAGCAGTTTGAGCCGAGCCAGATTAAGGACAGCATGCAGATCTCTCTGCGCATCTATGATAAAAACGGCGAGGAATATCTGACGCTGGCCGGAGAGCAGGACAGGCGGTATATTGGCATCGATCAGATCCCGGTCCATGTGCGCAACGCGTTTATCGCCATCGAGGATGCGCGGTTTTATGAGCATGGCGGGATCGACTTTGTGCGCATTGGCGGCGCGCTCATCGAAGATATGAAGAGCGGGAGCATCCGCCAGGGCGCCAGCACCATCTCCCAGCAGCTCATCAAGCTTTCGCAGCTGCGGCCGGATCAGACAGTGCGCCGCAAGCTGGCGGAGATCATGATGGCGTTTAAGCTGGAAAAAGAGTATTCAAAAGATGAGATTTTGGAGCTCTATCTCAACGAGGCGTATTTTGGCCGGGGCGCTTATGGAATTGAAAATGCTGCCCGTTTTTATTTCGGGAAATCCGCCAGCGAGCTGAGCATTGCGGAAGGCGCGCTATTGGCGGGTGTTCTAAAATCTCCCACCAATTATGCGCCGCATATCCACCCGGAAAAGGCGCTGGAGCGGCGCAACCTGGTGCTGACGCAGATGCTGAAAAATGAGCTTTTGACGGAGGAACAGACGGCAGAGGCCCAGGCCGAGCCGCTTGTTCTGGCGGAAAAAGAGGAGAGCGAATATCTCTATGGCTACTACACGGATATGGTTCTCGCAGACGCCTGCGAAGCTCTGGGCATCGGATATACCGAGCTGATGACAGGCGGTTATGAGATTTACACCAATCTGGATCCCGGTTTGCAGCAATATCTGGAGCAGACGGCCAAAGACACTTCGCTTTTTCCGCAAAACGCGGCGGATGGCTCCAGCTGTGAATGCGCGATGGTCGTGCTTTCGGCGGATTCGGGAAAAATTCTGGCACTGCTGGGCGGCAGGGAGCATACCACGCGCCTGGCGTTTAACCGCGCTACCAGTATGCGCCGCCAGCCGGGCTCGGCCATCAAGCCGGTTCTGGTCTATGCGCCGGCGCTGGAATACCTGGGCTATGATACGACGAGCACGCTCATGGATGAACCCACGGATTTCTCCGGCTATACGCCCAGAAACTCCGGGGACAACTACCGGGGATGGGTAAGCCTGCGGGACTGCGTCGCACACTCGATCAATATCCCGGCGGTCAAGCTCTTGCAGGAGGTGGGCGTCGGCCGGGCAAAGAGCTATGCCAGCGCCGTGGGCATTCCATTCGACGAGAGGGACGACAGCCTTTCTTTGGCGCTGGGCGGGTTTACCACTGGCGTCAGCCCGCTGGAGCTTGCGGCGGCATACCAGCCCTTTGCTTCAGGGGGCTATTATGCCGCGCCGGCCTCGATCAGCAAAATTCTGGACCGCGATCAGAATGTAGTATACCAGGCAAGGGAGGAGAAAAACGCCGTGCTCTCTTCCCAGAGCGCATATCTGATGAGCTCCATGCTGGAATCAACTGTGCAGTACGGGACGGCGCACAGCGCGCTTTCCGAGCTGGAGATGGAGCTTTCGGCCAAGACGGGCACCAGCACCTACGACGATGCCAGCAACAATAAGGACGCCTGGGTTGTGGCGTATAACAGCGAATACATCGTCTGCTGCTGGATGGGCTTTGACAAGACGGATTCCGCGCACTCGCTGCCCAAAGGAGTAACGGGCGGAACATATCCGGCGCGCTTTGCCGCAAAAATTTTCTCTCACCTCTATGAGGAGGCGGAGGCGCCCGCGATGCAAAAGCCATCGGGCATAGAGCGAGTGCTGCTAAATAAGCGGCAGCTGGAGAAGAACAACGTCATGCTGGCCAGCAAGAGCGAGAAGGCGGATAATATCGCTGTGGAATACTTCAGAAAGGGGAGAATCCCGGCCAAGGCGGCGGTCATGCCCGAGGATTTCCGGGTTGCGCAGGGGGAAAAGGGGTACCCCGTCATCACGTTTACGGCGGATCGGAGCTACCGATATGTTTTGGAGCGCAAAGCGCCTGGGCCGGGAGAGTTCGAGAAGGTTGCCGTGCTTCGGGGCGGGAGCACGAAAACCGACCGGACGGCGCAGAAGGGCCAGGCCTATATTTACCGGCTGACTCCGGCAAACTATTACGCCGAGGAGGATTATTCCAGTATCTATGCCTATTCGCCGGACAGCGGAGCGGGGCAGGGATAGCTGGCCCAAAGCAATCAAAAAGCCTTGCACCATTTTGATGCAAGGCTTCTTGGCAGAGGGGCGGCTTTACGGCTCCACCAGAATGGTCTCGGTTTTGGAAAGGGCATCTGCGATGAGCGCCTCTTCCTCCAGAAGCTTTTCCGAAAGCTCGATTTTGCGCAGGTTCGGCCGGGTAACCGGGTGCTTGGGCACGAACACCGTGCAGCAATCCTCATAGGGGAGGATGGAGGTTTCGAATGTCCCGATGGTGCGGGCGCGCTCGATGATCTCATCCTTATCCATGCCGATGAGCGGCCGGAAGACCGGAAGCTCGACAGCGCTGTTGGTTACATGCAGGCTGGCGATGGTCTGGCTGGCAACCTGCCCGATACTCTCGCCCGTGACGATGGCCTGGCACTGGTTTTCCAGGGCGACGCGCTCGGCGATTTTCATCATATAGCGGCGCATGAGGATGGTCAGCTGTTCTTCCGGGCATTTTTCATAGATCGCCATCTGGATTTCCGTGAAATGCACGATATGCAGCCGGATAGGGCCGGTATACTGCGCCAAAAGCCTGGCCAATGCCAGAACCTTTTCTTTGGCGCGCTCGCTGGTATAAGGGAAGCTGTGGTAGTGCACGGCTTCCAGATAGACGCCGCGGCTGGCCACCATATATCCGGCCACGGGGCTATCAATGCCGCCCGAGAGCAGCAGCATCGCCTTGCCGCTGGAGCCCAGCGGCATGCCGCCTTTGCCGGGCAGGATGCTGGTATAGACATAGGCCTGCTCGCGCATCTCGACGTAGACCGTCAGCTGTGGGTTTTTCACATCTACACTAAGGCCCGGGACATGCTCCAAAATATAGCCGCCGACTTCCGCCGCAACTTCCATAGAGCTTAAGGGATAGCGCTTATCCGAGCGCTTGCCCTTCACCTTAAAGCTGGCGGAGGAAAGGCCCAGCCGCGCCATCTCGGCCTGGGCAAGCTCTGCCGCCTTTTGGCAGACGGCGCTCAGATCTTTCTCCATCTCGTAGGCCGGGCTGACGGAGTGCACGCCAAACACCTTGCACAGCGCATCCATCGCCGCAGGAATCTGGCTTTGCTCGATATGGCGCACATAAAACCGGCCGTCGCCTTTTTTGACGCTGCCGCCAAAACGGCGCACCGCCGCACTCATGCTATCCTTGAGCATCTTTTCAAAACGGGGGCGGTTCTGGCCCTTGAGGTGGATCTCTCCATAACGCACTAAAATAATTGGTATCATCGCTTATCTCCTGACAAAGCCTTGGTATTTTGCTAAAATTTCGCGGATGGCTGCGGCAGTCTGCTCCATCTGCTGGGCGGTATTTTCCGGGCAGAGGCTCAGGCGCAGGGCGCACTGGGAGACGTCTTTTGGGATGCCCAGCGCTTTATGAATGCGCGAATAGCCGATTTTTTTGGAGGAGCAGGCCGAGCCCGTGGCGACATAGATCTCCTTTTGCTCCAGCAGGTGCAGCAGCACTTCGCCGCGCATGCCGGGGAACGAGAGATTGAGAATATGCGGCGCGCAGTGCTCAGGCGTGATGCAGACAGTGCCTGGAATTTGCATCAGGCTCTGGCGCAGCTGCGCCTGCAAAGCGCGCATATGGGCGATTTTTTCCGCGTGCCCGTCCAGATATTCCCGGGCGGCCTGGGCAAAAGCCAGGATGCCGAAGGTATTTTCCGTGCCGCTTCTCAGCGCGCCCTCCTGCCCGCCGCCCAGAAGATAGGCCTTGAGCGGGGCGCCCTTTCGGTAGAACAGCGCGCCCGTCCCCTTGAGGCCATGGATCTTATGGGCGCTGGCGGTGTAGTAGTCCACCTGGCTGGCGGCCATATCGAAGGGAACTTTCAAAAAGCCCTGAACGCCGTCTGAATGGAACACTGCCTCGGGGTTTTTCTGCTTGACTGCCGCAGAAAGCGCCGCAATATCGTTGATGGAGCCGGTTTCGTTGTTGACGTGCATGATGCTCACCAGCGCCGTCTCCGGGCAGACCAGCGCCGCGAGCTGCTCCGGGTGAACCGAGCCGTCTGGGCCGGGGGTTAGAAAATCCACACGGTGCCCCTCTTTTTTGAGCTCGGCAAACGCCTCGTAGACGCAGGGGTGCTCATAGGCGGTGGTGATGAAATGCAGTTTTTTGCCGCCCTGCCTGCGCCATCCCTTGAAAATGACGGTGTTGGCGCCCTCCGTGCCGCAGGAGTTGAAGAGCGCGCCGTCTGCGCGCAAAATGCCGCAGAGGAAATCCCGGGCCTGGCGCAGATCCCGCTCGGCGCTGACCGCCGGGGGATACATGGCCGAAGGGTTAAACCACTCAGTTTCGATATGCCGCTCAAAAAGAGCCGCAAGGCTGGGCGAGGGCTTGGTCGTCGCCGCGTTATCCAGATAGATCATGCTATGCCTTTCCAACAAAGATCCGATTGCCGGTAAAAAATTGTTTTCTCTATATAAACTGCACTTATTTTACCACGCGGCGCCGGGATTGTCGAATAATACCTGATAAAAAAACAGATACTATCAGAAAAACAGGAGGGTTTTGCGATGAAAGAGTATCAAAACATCCCCGCAGATGACTTGGGCGCGAAAAACAGCCCACAGGAGCGGGAGATGCGCAATCAAATTTTAACGGAAAAGGACGTGCGTCATGAACATTAAGAAAAAACAGGAAATAGGCAACTACAACGAGTACGTCAAAGAGACCATGCCAAAATCCCATACGTTTTCCAGCTGTATCAAGGCGTTTTTGGTGGGCGGGCTGATCTGCGTCATCGGCCAGGGCGTTTCGGATATCGGAAAGAATCTGCTGAAACTGGATGAGAAGGGGACGGCAGCGTTTACCTGCATCGTGCTCATCTTTTTTGGAGCGCTTCTAACCGGCCTTGGCATTTACGATGTCATCGGGAAATTTGCCGGAGCGGGCAGCATCGTCCCGATCACGGGCTTTGCAAACTCCATGGTATCCCCGGCGCTGGAGTATAAGCGGGAAGGATATGTCCTGGGCGTTGGGGCAAAGCTGTTTACCATCGCCGGGCCTGTGCTGGTTTACGGCATCTCGACTTCTGTGCTTGTCGGGCTGATCTACTTTATTTTGAACGCGCTGGGCGTCATTCAGTTATAGGAGGCAACGATGGGCAAAAGAGTTGGAACATATACCGTGCAGTTTGACCGCCCCGTGCTCATTCGGGGCAGAGGCAGCGCAGTGGGCCAGGAAGAGGGAAAAGGGCCGCTGGGCGGCTATTTCGACCAAATCGCGCAGGATGCGATGTGGGGCCAGGATTCCTTTGAAAAGGCGGAGAAGAGATTTTTCATGGAGGCGGCCAAGAAGGCTGTGGAATCTGCGGGGCTGGGCCTGAAAGATATTCACTATATGCTGGGCGGAGACTTGCTCAACCAGATCATCTCTGCCGGCTATTCGGCCAGAGATCTGGATATCCCGTTTTTGGGGCTTTACGGCGCATGCTCTTCCATGGCGGAATCGCTTTGCATTGGCAGTATGCTCATTGACGGCGGCTTTGCGCAAAATATTCTCTGTGCGACCAGCAGCCATTTCGCCACGGCAGAGCGGCAGTTCCGCTATCCGCTGGAGCTGGGCACGCCCAAGCCGCCCACCGGCCAGGATACGGTTACGGGAGCGGGCGCGACGGTGATCTCGGCAGAGCAGGGCGATCTGGAGGTTAAATCTGTAACCGTGGGCCGAGTGGTGGATTTTGGCATCAAGGACGCCAACAACATGGGGGCGGCCATGGCGCCTGCCGCTGTGCAGACGATTCTCTCCAATCTGGAGGATCTCAAAGTCGATCCCGGCTACTACGACGCCATTATCACGGGGGATCTCGGCATTTTTGGCTCGGATATCCTGCTGGATCTGGCGGGCAGAAACAACGTGGATCTCTCGGGCGTGCACAAAGACTGCGGCAAGATGATCTTCGAGGGTATGGATAAAAACTGCGGCGCCAGCGGATGCGGATGCGGCGCCAGCGTGCTCAACGCATATTTCTTCAAAAAGATGCTGGACGGAGATTTGCAGAGGATTCTGTTCGTCGCCACGGGCGCGCTGCTTTCTCCCACCAGCGTACAGCAGGGGGAGAGTATCCCCAGCATCGCGCATGCAGTGCATATCGAAAGGAGAGCAGGCAAATGATGGATTATATTAATGCGTTCTGGGTTGGCGGGCTGATTTGCGTCATCGGGCAGCTTCTGATGTCTCTGACCAACATGACGCCGGCGCGGATTTTGGTAACCTTCGTTACGGCAGGGTGCATTTTGACGGCGCTCGGGGTGTATAAGCCCATTGTGGAATACGCTGGGGCCGGGGCGACTGTGCCGCTGACGGGCTTTGGCTATTCGCTGGCCAACGGCGTCATCGAGCAGGTGGCGGAAAAGGGCGCCATCGGCATCTTCACGGGCGGCGTCATGGCTACGGCAGGCGGCATTGCGGCGGCAGTCGTCTTTGGCTTCCTGGTTTCGGTCATCTTCAACCCGAAGGTCAAAAAATAGGCGCAGGATCAAAGAAAAACAGCATCTGCAAAAAGATGCTGTTTTTTGATGGGGTGTTTGGCAGTTTCAAAGGTGAAAAAGATTTTCCAGAATAGCATATGCCGGCCGCGCGAATTTGTGATACACTAGTTCATGCAGGAGGAAGAAAACATGGTAGCGGAAATATTATGCGTTGGAACCGAGCTGCTGCTCGGGGATATTGTGAATACAAATGCGGCATATCTGGCCAGGCAGCTGGCCGGCCTTGGCATCGATCTCTATACACAGTCTGTGGTGGGCGACAACCCGGAGCGGCTGAAGGAGAGCCTGGCCATCGCGTTTTCCCGGGCAGATCTGGTGCTCATGACGGGCGGCCTTGGGCCGACCTACGACGATCTGACAAAAGAGACGGTGGCGGCATATTTCGGGCGGAACATGCGGCGGGACGAGCATTCCTATCAGCGGCTGATGGAGTATTTTGCCAAAGCGGGAAAAGAGCCCACGCCCAACAACCTCAAGCAGGCGGATATGCCCGAAGGCGCGATTATTTTTGATAACGACAACGGGACGGCCCCCGGCCTTGCTGTGGAGGGGAATGGCAAAATAGCCGTGCTCATGCCCGGGCCGCCCTATGAGATGACGGCCATGTTTGAGGCGCGCATCCGGCCCTATCTGCAAAAGTTTTCCGAGAAAGTGCTGGTTTCCCGGACGATCCGCATCGTCGGCATGGGGGAGAGCGAGGTGGAATACCGGCTGCGGGATTATATGCTCAGCCATCTGAACCCGACTGTCGCGCCCTATGCCAAGCAATCCGAAGTGCAGCTTCGGGTAACGGCTTCGGCCAAGACGCAGGAGCAGGCCTATGCGCTCATCGAGCCGGTCGTGGCGGAAATTCAGGAAATGCTGGGCGATGTGGTCTATGGTGTGGATGTGGAAAACATGGAGCAGGCGGTGGTGCAGCAGCTGAGGCAGAAGGGGCTCAAAGTCGCCACGGCGGAGAGCTGCACAGGCGGGCTGATTTCCAAGCGGATCACAGAAATTCCCGGCGCCAGCGATGTCTTTGAATGCGGGGTCTGCTCGTATGCGAACCGCATCAAGCACGAGCTTTTGGGCGTTTCGGATCAGACGCTGGAGCAGTTCGGCGCGGTTTCCGAGCAGACGGCAAAAGAGATGGCCGAGGGCATCCGGCGGCTTTCCGGGGCGGATATCGGCGTTTCGGTTACGGGCATTGCCGGGCCGGGCGGTGGGACGCCGGAAAAGCCGGTGGGGCTTGTCTACCTGGGTGTCAGCTCGGAGGGCTATTCCAAGGTTGTGCGGTATCTCTCGGGCTCCAGGAAGGCCGGGAGCAGGGAGCATATCCGCTATATCGCCTCTCAGCAGGCACTGAAGCTGGTGCTGGAAGCGATTCGGAAAAATCAAAAGAAATAGCAAAAAAACGGGGTGAGCACTCACCCCGCTTTTTATACATGCGGCAGGGGCTTTTGCCCATCAGGAGATTGGAAAAAACTGCTTCCCTGCCAAAAGATTAGACGAAAGCCGCCGCCTATCCGGGCGGGGCTTCTTTTTGTGTTGATATCCGGTGCGCATCAGGGCTTTTCCTTGCCCGGGCCGCCTCCGCCAAAGGCGCCGCCCATGTTTTTCATCATCTGCTCCATGCCGCCATTTTGGCTCATATTCTTCACCATATTCATCATCTGCCCCATTCCGCTGAGATCCGGCCCGCCAAACATCGGGAGCAGGGAAAACATGCTCTCCGGGCGCTTAGGGTCGATGCGGGAGAGCTTTTTCTGCATCTGCAAAACCCGCTCCAGCTGGGAGAAGTTCTTAGCGGACGCGGGATTATGCTTTTTGAACACATCCAGCATGCCAAGCATGCGGTCCTGAGCGGTGAGATAGCGCTTTTTCATGCTAAAGCCGCCCAGATTGGGGCGGGAGCTGTGATAGGCCAGCTCTTTGGCCGCCTGCTCATAGCCCAGGATATCGGCAATGGCATTGCGGTCGTGCGGCGCGGCATAGGGATAGAGATCGCGCAGCAGGCTCAGCATCTGCGGCTGGGAGAGCTCATTTACCATCGCCATGGAAAGCAGCGACTGCAGAGAGCCGGAAAGGGCAGGGGGAGGCGCCGCCTCCTTTGGCTTTTGCGGCGCAGGCATCTGAACGGCGCTGCGCTCGGGCATTTTTCGATTCCAGTATTCCATGTAACAAACCTCCTCGCTCTTCCTATTATCCTATTCCGAAAAAGCACAGATGTGCACAAAAAACTGCGGGCCGCATATATTGATAAAAAACGGAGGCATTTTTATGGCAAGAGATTTAAAAAATTTTGCAAGGCGAAAAGGGAAAAATGTCGATGAGAGAATTGCAAGGGAAATTCCGAGGGACAAACAGGAGCAGGCCCAGCAAATACAGGAGCAAATTTCCCAGTATGAAGGCAAAAGCGAGGATGAGCTGTTTTCCGCGCTGCTCTCTCAGGTGGAGCAGGGCAAGCGGGACGGCAGCTTCACGCAGGAAGGCCTGCAATCCTTTATCCAAAGCGTTTCTCCCATGCTCACGGACGGGCAGCGGCAAAAGCTGGGCGAGATAGCGAATAAAATCAGATAGCGGCTCATTTTGCCGAAACATAAAATCCGGCTTTGTTTTTCGCAGAATTTGTAAAAAAATTCGTGCACAGAGCGACATTTTCTGCTGGGCGCGGCGTGTTCTAATTTTCTCACTGGAATAATAAAATGAGGTGGGGAAATGCAATCTAGGCAAGAGCGGCAAAGGAAAATTGAACTCAACATTACGCTGCGGACCGCCATCTATCTGGCGATTACATTTTTTGGTGGTTTTTTGGTTGGGAGAGTGCGCATCGGGGAGACCATCTGGCCGTTTGGCGTGGCATACGTTCTGGCGGCATTTTTGAACCAGAGCGTGCTCAACCCGTATATGGCGCTGGGGGGCGTGCTGGCCTCTATGGCGACATATTCCCTGCATATGGCAAATGCGCCCTACTGCTTCTCGGTGGTGGGCGTTGCGGCGGCGCTGATGATCGTCGCGCAGGCCGTGAAACTGCCGGCCCGGACGCCGATTGCGCTGGCGGCGGCGGGCATTTCCTACCTGGGCTGCACGCTGGCATTCAAGCTGGGGCTGATTCTGCCCATCCTCTCTTCGCTGATCGAGATGCTCATCACACTGCTGATGATCGTCGTCTTTCACACGGCTCTGCGGCTTTTTGCAGGCCGGCGGCGCAAAGTGCTTTCGGATGAGGAGATCATCAGCCTCTGCTTCCTGGGCCTGCTGGCCGTGATGGGGCTGGGAGATCTGGCGCTGTTTGGCGTATATCTGCGCGAGGTTGTGGCGGCATATGTCTCGATTTTTGCGGCGTATGTCGGCGGGGCGGCCATCGGCGCGGGCGTGGGCATGTGCTCGGCTCTGGCGTGCGTCATCGTTGGGACAAACCCGCTCAACATTGCGGCATACGGCATCTCTGCGCTTGCGGCCGGGGCCTGCCGCAAGATGAAGCGAGCGGGCGTCTGCTTGAGCTTTCTGGTTACCCAGGCGTTTTTTGTCTTCTATATCTGCTACGGGGAGCTGCGCAATGTCTCGGTTGTGGGCATGGTGATTGCGGCCATCGCTTTTTTGTTTACGCCCAGAAGCTTTGTGGAAAAGCTAGAAGTTTATGTGGATGCCAATCTGTTCTGGAATAAGGAGCAGACGCTGAGAGAGGAGCGCTTTCGGGAGCTGACGGTGGGCAGGCTCAAAGAGATCTCCACGGTCTTTCAAAACTCTGCCAGAGTATTCGGCGAATCGGCCAATAAAAGCCGGGAGGAGGGAAACATTTCCTACACCATGGCGAACATCCCGGAAGAGGCCTGCGCCAACTGCATGTTTTTCAGAAGCTGCTGGGACGTGAATTTCGAGGCGACCTATGAGCTGATGCAAAAGCTCTATGCCAAATATGACAGCGGAAAAAAGCTGACCGAGCGGGATTTGGGCGCGTTCAGCAAAAAGTGCATCCGAGCGGACAAGCTCATTTCTGCCGCCACCATGACATTTGAAAAATTCAACACCAACAGCAAGTGGGAGGGCAAAATCGCCGAGAGCCGGGGCATGATTGGCGACCAGATGATCGGCGTCTCGAGGGTGATCGATTCGCTGCTGCGGGAAGTGCAGGTGGACATCGATTTCAGGGACGAGATGGAGGAGAATATCCGGCTGGCGCTGGATGAGATTGGCGTGCCTGTGCGGGAGGTTTGCGCCGAGTTTTCGGCCGGGGCGCTGAATGTGGATCTGGTAGTCAAGGGCTGCGGCGGCAGAGAGGCCTGCGAGACGAAAATCCGGCGCGCGGTTTCGGGGGCATGCGGGATGCCCATGGAAAAAGCGCGGGGGTATTCGGTCTGCGGGAAAAACTGCCGACTGCGCTATGAGCAGGCGAAAAATTACAGCCTGCAGACGGGCGTGGCCATGATGCCAAAGGAGGGAAGCTCCATTTCGGGCGACACGCATTCCTTCGAGGCGCTCAGAGACGGGCGCTATATGATGCTGCTTTGCGACGGCATGGGGAGCGGCGAGCGCGCCGCCCGGGAGAGCCGCACGGCTGTCACCCTGATGGAGGATTTCTATCGGGCCAGCTTTGACGACAAGACGATTTTAGACGCCATCAACAAGCTGCTGATTTTGAGCAGCAGCGACGATATTTTCTCGACGATGGATCTATGCATGATCAACCTCATTGACGGGAAGGCGCGGTTTACCAAAATCGGGGCGCCGCACTCGTATATCATCGGCAGAAACGGGATTCGGAAGCTGGATGCGGGTTCGCTGCCCATCGGCATTTTGGACGACTATGAGCCGGTGGTTTACGACGTAGAGCTGGAACACGGGGATATCATCCTGATGTTTACAGACGGCATTGCAGATTTGGAAAACGCGGACGACGGCCTGCATAAAGCGATTCGCGATGCCGCTGAGATGCGCAACGCAGACGATATTGCAAACCAGATTCTCTCCTACGCTTATGCGGCTTACGGGGCAAAGGCGGGAGACGATATGACGGTGATGGTGGCACGGGTCATCAAAAATAAGGCAGTCCGCTGAAGCAAAGAGAGGGCGCAGTTGCAGGCGCCCTCTTTTTTATGGTAAAATATGTGATAGTTTGGATGCTTTGGCCCGATGAGGGCAAGGAGTGAGAAATCGTATGGTAAAAGAATGCATGGAGGCTCTCTCGAAGCTTTCCGGGAGCTATACATTCCGCAACGTGTTTGAGATCATGTGCGGATACGGCGAGAGGACGGCGGCAGAGCTGACGGAAAAAGACGGAACGCTGACGACTGTTACATATGAAGCATACCGCGCGCTGGCCAGAGGCGTGGGCCAGGCGCTGGAAAAGGAAATTGGGGCGAAGAACAAGTGTGTGGGCATTAAGCTGGAGAACTCGCCCGCATGGCCGGCCATGCTCTGGGGCATTTTGATGAGCGGGAACGTGCCGCTGCTGCTGGACGTTCGGGCAGAGCAGAACATCACCCAGCATCTTCTGACGGAATCCGGCGCCATCGGCATTATCACCGAGGAACAGGAGAAATACCCCGGGATGAAAATCCTGCGCCCGGCGGAGCTGCTGGAAAAGAAGGCGAAAAACAGCTATGAGCCAAAGTGGGCGGATATGGTTTGCCTCTGCACTTCGGGCACCACCGGGACTTCGAAAATTTACGCTTACGACGGCTTTGCCATGGCCAAGCAAATCGAGAACGCCAAATATTTCCTGGGGGAGAACGAGGATATCATGTATGATGCGGCGGACGGCCCGCTCAAGAACCTGGCTTTTTTGCCCATGCACCATATCTTCGGGTTTGTCGCCGTCTATCTTTGGTTTTCCTTCTTTGGAAAGACCATCGTCTATCTCTCGGATAAGAGCCCCAAAGGCATTATGGAGGCTTGCAGGAAGCATCAGGTAACGCATATCTTCAATGTTCCGCTCTTTTGGAACAACGTCGCCCAGGGCATCATGCGAAAAGTGCGCCAGGGCGGAGAGCGGCGACAGAAACAGTTTGAGACGCTCTCGAAAATCAGCCATACGATGCAGAAAAATATGAAAAAATCCGGCCGGAAGATTTTGGGGGCATCGGCCCTTAAGAGCATTCAGCAGGAGCTGATTGGCTCGGGCGTGCGCTTCCTCATCAACGGCGGCGGGCACATCGTGCCCGAGACCATGCGCATCATCAACGACATCGGATACCCGCTCTATAACGGCTTTGGCATGACGGAGGCCGGCATCACTTCGGTGGAGCTGAGCCGGGATATTGACGTGCGCCTGGAAGCCAGCGTGGGCAAGCCCTTCGAAAGCGTGGAATACAAGGTTTTGCCTATGGGCGCAGACCAGAACGCCGGCGAGCTGGTCATCCGGGGCGATTCGCTTTTCTCCGGGCGCATGATCGGGGGAAAATTCGTCCCCCGGGAGGAAGAGTGGTATCAGACGGGAGATATTGCCCGGCTGGATGAGGATGGCCGCCTCTGGATTGAGGGGCGCGTCAAAGAAGTGATCATCGGGGCCTCTGGAGAGAATGTGTATCCCGACGAAGTGGAGGGATATTTCTCCGAGCTGCCCGGCGTGGAGCAGATGGTGGTTTTGGGGCTGGACGTCGGCGAGCCATATGAGCAGATTGCCATGATCCTGAAGATGGAGGAAGGCATTTCCAGCACGGAATTTGCCGCGGCCTCCATGCGCATCGCGGAGATCAACGGCGGCCTGCCCATGTATAAGCAGGTCAAGCGGGTTCTGGTTTCGGACGCTCCCATGCCTTTGGCCAACGGCATCAAAGTGCAGCGCCAGAAGCTCAAAAAGCTGGTGGAAAACGGAAGCTGGAAATGCAGGCCTATGGATGCCGCTCTGGAGCAGATGAGCGAGGATGTGGGCACAGAGGGCGAGAACGCCAATCCGAGGTTTTTGCAGATTAAGCAGGAAGTGCGCAAAATCTTCTCGGATGTGCTGATTTTGCCGGAGGAAGAGATCGGCGAGCGGGCGCATTTTGTCATCGATTTGGGCGGAGACAGCCTCTCGGTCATCGGCGTCATCGCGCAGCTGGAAGAGAAGTACAATATCGAGATTTCGGATGAGGATTTCGCAAGGGCGGTCAACGTCTATGAAATTGCAGAGCTCATCTATAAGAACACGGCGCTCTCGGGAGAGGGCGAGGGCAGCGAGGCTGTGCGGCGCATCACTTCGTTTGCCGATATGAGCGAGGCACGGAACTTTGAGGAGCACAGGGCGCAGTACCAGATGCAGGGGGCGCAGTTTATCGATCTGGAAAAAGCGGCCGGCGGCAAGAGCGTCGTCAGCTTTGCGAATGCGGATTATCTCGGCGTCTCCAAAAACTCGGATGTGGTGCGCGCGGCCAGAAAGGCAGTCAAGCGCTATGGCGTAGGCAAGGGCGGCGGCCGCAGACAGACGGGCGAATGCGATATTTACGGCAAAGTGGAGCGGCAAATTGCCCAGCGCAAGCATGTAGATGCGGCGCTTTTGCTGGCGGATGCTTTTGGCGCAAACGGCGCTGTCATCCGGCATCTGTTTGGAGAAAAGGATCTGGTGTTATGCGACGAGGCGGCTTCTGCGGCACTGCGCTGCGGCTGCCAAAGCGCCAAGGCGGAACTGCAGTTTTACCCTCATGGGGATATGCCGGCGCTGGAGACGCTTTTGCGCGCGGCGCAGGGCAAATATGAGAAAGTGCTGATCGCGGCAGAGGGCGTTTGCCTCCAAAACGGGGATCTTTGCCCGCTGGAAGAGCTGGTGCGCCTGAAGGGGAAATACCGCTGCTGGCTGCTTTTAGACGGCTCGCACAGCGACGGCGTGCTGGGCGCATCGGGCGGAGGCATCGAGGAGCTGCTGGGCATCCCGGGGCCGGCTGTCGAGATTCGAACGGGCAGTCTCTGCGGCGCATTTGGCGCCAATGGCGGCTACATTGCGGGCGATGCGGCGCTGATGGATTACCTCAGATATACGCTGCCGGAGTTTGACGCCGGCGCGCCGGATTTCGCATCGGTCGGCGCGGTGGAGAAAATTTTGGAGCTGTCTGCATCCGATCAGTCCATCGTCGAAAAGCTTCAGGAGAACATCGCGTTCTTCCAAAGCGCCGCGCAAAAGAGGGGCATAAAAATGCAGGGCAATGCCAAATCCGCTGTATTCCCTGTCGCCGTCGGCTCGACGGAGTGGGCAGAGCAGGTTTGCAAAAAGCTCCTGCAAAAGGGGTATTATGCGCCCATCGCCGCGTGGCCGGAAATGAAGCAGGGGCAGGCGCAGCTTCGCTTCTTCGTCTCTGCGCTGCATACGCAGGAGCAGATGGGCGGGGCGCTGGATGCCCTGAAGGAAGCATTGCAGGAAGCCTAGACAGTGCACTGTCAAAAGAGATAGAAAAAAGCCGCAGGTTTTGGCCTGCGGCTTTTGCTTATTCATGATCATCGATCTCCGAGAGATTATACGGCGTTTGCTGATATACATAATAGTTGAGCCAGTTGCAATATAATAGATTGGCGTGCCCTCTCCAGCGGACGATGGGGCAGAGCGTGGGATCGTCCTCTGGGTAGTAGTTGCAGGGGACGGCGATCTCGAGGCCTTTTGCGATATCGCGGTCGTATTCGCCTTTGAGCGTATGCGGATCGTATTCTGAATGGCCGGTTACGAAGATCTGCCGCCCGTTTTTGGCGATGGCGATATAGACGCCGGCCTCGGGGGATTCGCTGATGATATGCAGCGCCGGGTTTTTCTCGATCTCTTCCCGGTTGATCCCGGTATGCCGGGAATGCGGCGCCCAGAAAATATCGTCGAACCCGCGGGTGAGCTGCGTGGATTTATCCGTGACATGGTGCTCGAATATGCCAAACATCTTGGCGGGCAGCTCGTGCTTGGGAATGCCATAGTGATAATACAGCCCGGCCTGGGCGCCCCAGCAGATATGGAACGTGGAAAAGACGTTCTTTTTGCTCCATTCCATGATTTCGCAGAGCTCCTCCCAGTAATCCACCTGCTCGAACGGGAGGTTTTCTACGGGCGCGCCCGTGATGATCAGGCCATCCAGCTTGGAAGAGCGGATCTCCTCGAAGGTTTTATAAAAAGTCTCCAGGTGCGTTTTGGAGGTGTTTTTGGATTCATGCGATTTTGGGCGCAGCAGGATGATCTCGACTTGCAGGGGCGAATTGCCAAGAAGGCGCAGAAGCTGCGTCTCGGTCTCGATTTTGGTGGGCATCAGGTTCAAAATTGCAATTTTAAGCGGGCGGATATCCTGCGTGCGCGCGCGCTCATCCGTCATAATGAAAATCCCTTCGTCAGACAGCGTTTTGGCTGCCGGCAAACTGCTGGGAATGTTGATTGGCACGGTTTGTTCCTCCCTTTTTTGAAGTCGCCAAGGCGTTTGACAACTATTATACTTTATCTTAGAATGATTGTATAGAAGAGAGTGCAAATATTTTTTGGGGAATGAAGATATCATGAGCAAAATCAGCGAGTGGATGAAAAATAAATCTCACGATTTGGCGGAAGAGCTGGTGGGCATCAATGCCCGGCATCTTCTGACGGATAATATCAGCGGCTTTGGCATGAAGGGAAGGGTGATTGAGCTGCTTTCCGAGCTGAAAACGGCGCTTTTCCCGAGCTTATATGAGAGGGAGCTGGTGAATGCGGATTATCTCTCGGCCAAGGTGATGGATAAACTCAACAACGCGGCGATGCTTTTGAACGCGATGATCCGCGATGTTTTAATCAACAAATGCGAGCTGGAGAAAAAGCAGAACTGCGGCGGCAGGGAGTGCTTTGCCCATGCCGATGAGATCACGGCGCAGTTTATGGAGCGGGTTTTGCAGGTCCGCAAAATGCTGACGCTGGATATTGCGGCGGCCTATGAGGGCGATCCCGCGGCCAAGAACGTCGAGGAGATTTTGCTGAGCTATCCTTCGGTGGAGGCGGTCAGCATCTACCGCCTGGCGCACGAGCTGTTTTTGCTGGAGGTGCCGCTCATTCCGCGGATTATGACGGAGTATGCGCATCAGCTGACCGGCATCGATATTCACCCCGGCGCGAGCATCGGCAGCAGCTTCTTTATCGACCATGGGACGGGCGTCGTCATCGGGGAGACCTGCGTCATCGGCAACCGCGTCAAGCTGTATCAGGGGGTAACGCTGGGGGCAAAGAGCTTTGAAGTGGATGAGCGGGGCAACCCGGTCAAGGGAGTCAAGCGGCACCCGAATATCGAGGACAACGTCGTGATCTATGCCGGGGCGACCATTCTGGGCGGGGATGTTACCATTGGGCACGACAGCGTCATCGGCGGCAACGTCTGGCTGGTGCATTCTGTTCCGCCGCATACGACGGTCTACAACGCGGCGCCAAAGCCCATCATCTCCCAGAGAAAATAGAATTTTTGAAAACTTGAAACAGAAAGAAGGAATTTGCTCCCAGAGGGAAGAATAAATAGCATAACCAATTATTCTTTCGAGTGAAAAAAGTGAATAGGGAAGAAAAATCCTCAGAGAAAACATTTTTTCTGCGGGGGTTTGTTTCAATATAAAACAAAGGGGATGTTTCGCATGATTCAGTTGATTTATGGGTCCAAGGGAAGCGGAAAGACCAAGCGCTTAATTGAAATGGTGAATGCCGAGGCAAAGGCCGCGGATGGAAATGTCGTTTTTATGGACGACAACAAGCGCTATATGTACGATGTGGATCGGGAAGTGCGCTTTGTAGATGTTACAGAGTATAATGTGGATACTGAAGATAAGCTATACGGCTTCCTGTGCGGAATGCTTGCCCAGAACTTCGATATTTCGGCTATCTATATGGATGCGTTTTTGCACATGATCGGCAAAACGCCGGATGAGCTGACAGAGTTTTTTACAGAGCTGGATATTCTGGCGGATAAGAATAACCTGAAGATTGTGCTCAATGTCAGCGCGGATATCGCGAACATCCCAGAACTTTTAAAACAATATGTCATCTAGCCCTTTCAAGGCCGCGGCAATGCCCCGCGGCCTTTTGATTTGCCGCAGTTTCTGATAAAATACGCCAAAGAGCCGGGAGTTGCTTATTGAATGCAAAAAGGCGGCGTGCTATAATCTAAATGTACCAACATATATTTGGAGGGATAGCATGAATTTAATCAGCACCAGAAATTCCGGAGAGAGCATTCCGGCGATTGCGGCCGTCTTAAAAGGCATTGCCAGAGACGGCGGGCTTTTCGTTCCGGAAGTTTTCCCGATCATTACGCTGGATATGTTTACAGAGCTGGGAAAGATGCCTTATCATAAAGTGGCGGCGCGGGTGCTTTCCGCCTTTTTTGGTTTTAGCGATGAAACTGCGGAGAACATGACGCGCTCTGCCTATGCCAGATTCGACGACCGGGAGGTCGTCCCGATTCAGAAGCTGGGCGATAAGGAATATGTCATCGAGCTGTTCCACGGGCCGACGCTGGCCTTTAAGGATATGGCACTGCAGGTTTTGCCCCGGCTGATGGAGCGCGCTTTGCAGGGAGCGGAGCAGGATGTTTTGATCCTGACGGCGACATCCGGCGATACGGGCAAAGCCGCGCTGGAAGGTTTCTGCGACGTTCCCAGAACGCGCATCGCGACGTTCTACCCGGCAGACGGAGTCGCCCAGATGCAGCGGCTGCAAATGGTGACGCAGGAGGGCGAGAACACCTATGTCTGCGGCGTGCAGGGCAATTTCGACGACGCACAGACGGCCGTCAAGCGCCTGTTTGCCGACCCGGCATTCGTGCAGGCTGTGGCGGAAAAGGGATATACGCTCTCTTCTGCAAACTCCATCAACTTCGGCCGGCTCTGCCCGCAGATCGCATACTATCTCTATGCCTATGCGCGGCTGGTTGCGGCGGGGGAGATTCGCCTGGGAGAGGAAGTCAATATCGCGGTGCCCACGGGCAACTTCGGCAATATTCTGGCGGCCTATTATGCCAAGCGCATGGGGCTGCCGGTGGAGCGGCTGATCTGCGCTTCCAATAAGAATACTGTTTTGACGGATTTCTTCGAGGGCGGCGTCTACTCTGCCAACCGCGAGTTTTACCGGACGATCTCGCCTTCCATGGATATTCTCATTTCCAGCAACCTGGAGCGCCTGCTCTTTGAGCTGTATGACAGAAACCCGGGCTATATCCAGGAGCTCATGCACGAGCTGAATGAGAATGGGCGCTTTACGGTGGATACCAGCATCAAAGTGCGGATGTCCCGGGATTTTTACGCCGGGTTTGCAGATGAATATCCCACCATGCGCACCATCAAAAAGATGTTCGATACCTATGGCTATCTGATGGATCCGCATACGGCTGTGGCTCAGCATGTCTATGAGCAGTATAACAAGCTGATGGGGACGAGAACGCCGACCATTCTGGCATCCACGGCGAGCCCCTTCAAGTTCTCGGAAGACGTGCTGTTTTCCATCAGCAAGGAGCGCGTGGACGATCCCTTCCTGGCGGCGCAGAAGCTGGCCAGCCTGGCAGAGATGCCCATTCCGGAAGCGATTGGCAAACTGGCACATAAAAAACAGCGGTTCTCGGATGTCGCCCGCCCGGAGCAGCTGGGCAAAATGGTTCTGGAGAACCTGTAGAAGAGGGAAAGATTATGGCAGAAGCGGAAAAGAAGATTATATTCAGCGGCATTCAGCCCTCGGGAAACCTGACGCTGGGCAACTATCTGGGGGCTCTGAAAAACTGGGTGGCTTTGCAGGATGATTACCACTGCTATTACTGCGTGGTCGATATGCACGCGATCACCGTGCGGCAGGAGCCGGCGGAGCTGCGCAGAAGATGCGGCGACCTTGTGGCGCTTTACCTTGCGGCAGGGCTGGATCCGGAGAAAAACACCATCTATATTCAGTCGCATGTCAGCGCACATGCCGAGCTGGCCTGGATTTTGAACTGCTACACCTATATGGGCGAGCTCAACCGCATGACGCAGTTTAAAGAGAAGGCACAGCGGCATCCGGATAACCTCAACGCCGGGCTTTATACCTATCCCGTTCTGATGGCGGCGGATATTCTGCTTTATCAGACGGATATGGTGCCGGTGGGCGTGGATCAGAAGCAGCATCTGGAAATCGCCAGAGATATTGCCATGCGCTTTAATAAGATTTACGGCGATGTTTTTAAAATTCCCGAGCCGTATATCGGCAAGGCCAGCGCCAAGATTATGAGCCTGCAGGAGCCGGAAAAGAAGATGTCTAAATCCGATCCCAACGAGAACGGGTTTATCACGCTGCTGGATCCGCCGGAGGTCATTCGGCGCAAGATTCGGCGGGCCGTAACGGACAGCGACGGACAGATCCGCTACAGCGAGGAGAAACCCGGGGTTTCCAACCTGCTCTCCATCTATGCGGCGATTCACCATATGGAGCCGGAGCAGGCGGAGAAGGAGTTTGCCGGGCAGGGGTACGGCGCGCTCAAAGATGCCGTGGCAGATGCGGTTGTGGGCGAATTGGAGCCGCTGCAAAAGTGCTTTTATGAGATCCGCGCAGATAAGGAGCTGATCAACTCCATCATGCAGTCGGGAGCGGAGAAGGCGCAGAGGGCCGCCAATAAGACGCTCTGGAAGGCGCAGAAGAAGATCGGCTTCGGCCCGCGTAAGTTCTAAAAAAGAGCGGCAAACCTGCCGCTCTTTTTCGTCATAGTGAAACAGGATGACCTGGGAGGCGTATTTTGAAAAGAAGATGCAAGGTGGTTTTGGCAGTGGTTTTGGCGGTTTGCTGTTTGGCAGGGTGTGCTCCAGCGGAGCCGGAGCAGCCGTCTGCGCCGGCGGAATCCGGCTCAGCGCCCACAATTTTCGCAGACGCTGCGGCTGATTTTGAGCGGCTGCAATTTGAAACAGAAGATCTGGAGGGCAATGCCTGCGACGGCAAAGAGCTCTTTGCCCTGCATGATCTGACGCTGGTCAACATCTGGGCCACATGGTGCGGCCCCTGCATCGAGGAGATGCCTGCGCTGGAGGCAATCTACGAGGAAGGAGAGATTGGCGTCGTCGGCATCGCTGTGGAAAGCGAAAAGCAGGAGACGGCTGAGCTGGCGGCGGAGATTGCGGCAGAGCTGGGTGTGACGTACCCGAACCTGCGGCCGACGCAGGAGATGATTCGGGATTTCCTGGCGGACGTTGCCTATCTGCCCACGACGGTTTTTGTGGACAGCGAGGGAAAAGTGGTTGGCGGCGGCCTGTATATCGGCGGGCGCGGCGAACTGGAATGGAGAGATACCATTGAAAGCGTACAAAAAAGCATGGAAGAATAGAGTTTGGGCGCTGCTGTTTCTGCTGGGCGGCATTGCGCTGATGGCGGCGGGCGCGGCGCGGGGAGAGCTGGGCGTCGTTTTGGCCCGGGCGACGAATATCTGTATGGAGTGTATTGGAATTGGGTAAGGCGCGGCGTGCGATACAAGCGGCGGTCTCTCTTGCCGCAAATAGCTATGTGATCGGCTTTCTGAAGGGGAAGATTTACCGCGGGAGCCTGAAAAACCTATGCGTTCCGGGGCTGAATTGCTATTCCTGCCCGGGCGCGCTGTTTTCCTGCCCTTTGGGCGGGGTGCAGGGCGTCATTGGGAGCCGCCAATATCAGCTCTCGCTCTTCTTTATCGGCTTTTTTATGGCGGTCGGAGCGCTTTGCGGCCGGTTTGTCTGCGGCTTTCTATGCCTGTTCGGTTTTTTGCAGGAACTCATCCATAAAATTCCCAGCAAGAAAATCCGAAATTTTAAGGGAGATATGCCGCTGCGGTATTTAAAATACGCGGTTCTGGCGCTGTTTGTCCTGCTTCTGCCTATGTTTGCGGTGGATGCTTTTGGGCAGGGAGAGGCATGGTTTTGCAAATACATCTGCCCTGCGGGCACTTTGGAAGGCGGCGTGATCCTGCCGCTGCTCAATCAGGGTTTGCGCGCGGCAATCGGGGCGCTTTACCGCTGGAAGGTCGGCATTTTGGTTGCGCTTCTGCTGCTTTCCATCGCCATCTACCGGCCATTTTGCAAATATCTTTGCCCGTTAGGCGCCATTTATGGGCTGTTTAACCGCGTGGCGCTGCTGCGCTACCGGGTGGACCAGGAGCGGTGCACACAGTGCGGGGCATGCCAGAGGGCCTGCCAAATGGGAGTGGATATCACAAAAGGGATGCACCTCTCCGAGTGTATTTTCTGCGGAGACTGCAGGGCCGCATGCAAGGCGGGCGCGATTTCTTTTGGCGCGGCGCGGGGAAAAAAGACTGGAGATGCAATAAATTTTAAAAAGGACGCAGGAATCTAGTAAAAATATATCGAATTATTTAATGTAGCAATTCTAAGCATCATAAATCAAATGGAGGTTTGGCATGACCAAATATATTGTAGCGCACGATTTTGGTACAAGCGGCAATAAATCCACTCTGTTTACTACAGAGGGAAAATGCCTGGGCAGCATCACGGTTCCTTACCCGACGGATTATTCCAACGTCGTCTGGGCGGAGCAGAAGGGCGAGGATTGGTGGAAGGCATTCTGCGAGAGCACCAAAACACTGCTCAAGGACGTCGATAACAAGGATGTTCTCTGCGTGAACTTCGACGGCCACTACCCGGGCTGCCACTGCATCGACAAAGACGGCAAAGAGCTTTACCCGGCTATGATCTGGCAGGATATGCGCGCAGAGGCAGAGGCGAAAGAGATCAGCGCCAAGACGCCCAACTGCAATTTCGGCTGGCGGCAGGACGGCCTGCTCAACAGCGTCTGCACGCTGCCCAAGCTCATGTGGGTGCGCAACAACATGCCTGAAATTTACGAGAAAACCTATAAAGTTCTGGCTTGCCCCAACGACTATATCATCCTGAAGCTGACGGGCAAATTCGCCATCGACCACACCAACGCCGAGAGCACGGGCTTCTATGATCCGGCGATTCAGGATTGGTCTGACGAGATTCTGGAAGCTGCCGGCATGAGCCGCGATGTGCTTCCCGAGATTCACAACATGACGGATATCATCGGCGAGGTTCCCGAGAAATATGCCGAAGAGACTGGCCTTGCTGCCGGAACCAAGGTAATCATGGGATGCGGCGACGGCCCTGCCTCCTCCATCGGCGCAGGCAATATCGATCCCGGCGATGCATATATCAGCGGTGGCTCCTCTGCATGGGTTTCCGGCGTTGGCCCCGGCGGGAAACAGCTGGGCGGCACCTGCCAGACGGCGGGCTCTTCCTTCAGCTGGCTGAAAAATGAGATCTGCAAAATCGAGCAGAAGCTGGCGGAGGAATCCAACGGGGAAAAGACGGTATTTGATATCATCAATGAAGAAGTTGCCTCGGTGCCGGTCGGCTCCAATGGCGTGATGTTCCTGCCGCACCTGATGGGCGAGCGCGCGCCGCGCTGGAACCCCAAGGCAAAAGGCTCTTTCCTGGGCATTACGCTGGCAAACACCCGCGCAGATCTGCTCCGTGCAGTTGTCGAGGGCATCGTTCTGAACCTGAACTGCATCTTGACGGAGATCCGCAAAGAAATCGACGTCAATGAGCTGATCATGATCGGCGGCCTTGCAAAGGGCGATGTTGTCCGCCAGATTTTTGCAGACGTCATGAACGCGAAGATCATCAAGCTCAAGCATATGGATGAAGTTGCTTCCATGGGCACGGCGGTTATCGGCGGCATTGCAATGGGCATCTTCGAGAATGAAAGAGCGGTTAAGAAGTTCCACGAGGTTGAGGCTATCAACGAGCCGAATCCCGAGGCACATGCGGTTTATGAGAAGATCATCCCGCTGTTCGACAAGGCATATTTCTGCCAGGTCGATCTGTTCGAGGAAATGGCAAACCTGAAGCTCTAAGAGAATATAGAAGAGACGCACTTTGGGTGCGTCTCTTTTTTTGCGGACTGTTTTGGAGGAACAGGGCAAGAATATTGTGATTCAGATAATATATTGATGTATTTTTATTATAAACTAGTGGAAAGTGATGCTGAAATACGGTACAATAAAAGTACCTAATATTGAGATGGACAAAACAAAGCGAATGCTGTTTTGGACAGGGAAAGGAAAAGAGAAGAATGTTTTGTACAAAATGCGGCGCGCAGATACCGGACGGCGCGAAGGAATGCCCTGTTTGCAGTAATAAGGAAGAATTGCTGCGCCAGGAAGAGGAAAAACAGGCCGTGCATATGCCGGAGGCGGAGGCTGATGTGCCTGCGGGTGCAGACACGCCGCAGAAGAAAAAGAAACTGCTTCCTCTCATTCTGGGCATCGCGGCTGTGTGTCTGGTGGCCATCGGCATTATTTTAGGTGTGCAGGGCGCACAGAAGGCCAAGCTCAAGGAAGAGCTGATGCGAGGCTGGAGCCGGGTCGAGGAGAGCAGCGGCGGAGCATATTATCGGCTTGTGCTCGATTTTGATGAAGATACTGTGGATGTTAACTTTGAGGCTGCTGCAATCTTTGGGCTGGACAAAAGGCTTGCAAGCCTGGAATATAAGGTTATCTCGGGCAACAAGATTAAGATTCTGGATTTTGATGAGGAATTTACGATCGAGTTCGATAAAGAGCATGAGAGCTTCCGAATCACACCTGCCCTCGTAGATACCGACTATTATTATGAATATTGGTACAATTTCGATTGATGCCGGAGCATGAAAAAAAGAGCTTTCATTTTGAAAGCTCTTTTTCGTTTTGAATGTTTAGGCGTGGGAGAGCGCCTGCTCGAGATCGGCGATGATGTCATCCGCATTTTCGATGCCCACGGAAAGACGGATCATATCTCCGGGGACGCCGGCTGCCGCGAGCTGTTCATCCGTCAGCTGGCGATGCGTGGTGCTGGCGGGATGCAGCACACAGGTGCGCGCATCGGCCACATGCGTTACGATGGCGGCCAGCTGGAGGTGATCCATGAAGGCCATGGCGCCTTCTCTTCCGCTCTTTACGCCAAAGGAGATGACGCCGCATGTTCCGCTGGGCATATATTTCTGCGCCAGTGCGTGGTATTTGTTGCCGGGAAGGCCAGGATAGTTTACCCAGGCGATCTTATCGTTGGATTCCAGCCATTCTGCGATTTTCTGCGCGTTTTTGCAGTGCTGTGCCATGCGAAGCGCCAGGGTCTCCAGGCCAAGATTGAGCAGGAAAGCGTTTTGAGGCGACTGAATCGAGCCCAAATCGCGCATCATCTGGCTGGTGGCTTTGGTAATATAGGCGGCCTTGCCGAATTTTTCCGCATAGCGAATGCCGTGGTAGGATTCATCCGGCTCGGTGAGGCAGGCGAATTTTTCTGCGTGTGCAGACCAATCGAAGTTGCCGCTGTCGATAATCGCGCCGCCCACAGCAGAGGCATGGCCATCCATGTATTTGGTCGTGGAGTGCGTAACAATATCCGCGCCAAATTCAAAGGGACGCAGGTTGATAGGGGTGGGGAAGGTATTATCGACGATGAGCGGAACGCCATGGCTATGAGCGGCCTTGGCGAATTTTTCGATATCCAGCACAGCCAGGGACGGGTTGGAGAGCGTTTCGCCAAACACGCACTTGGTATTTTCGCGGAAAGCGGCGTTGAGCTCTTCCTCGGTGCAGTCTGGGGAGATGAACGTCACTTCGATGCCCATTTTTTTCATGGTCGTGGAAAACAGGTTGAGCGTTCCGCCATAGATGGCAGAGGCAGAGATGAAGTGATCGCCCGCCTGGCAGATATTAAAGACGGCAAAGAAGTTTGCCGCCTGGCCAGAGGAGGTAAGCATCGCGGCCACGCCACCCTCCAGCGCCGCAATGCGCGCGGCGACGGCATCGTTGGTCGGGTTTTGGAGCCGAGTATAGAAATAGCCGCTGGCTTCCAGATCAAAAAGCCGGCCCATTTCTTCGCTGGACTCGTATTTAAATGTTGTGCTCTGGTAAATCGGCAGAATTCTGGGCTCGCCGTTTTTGGGCGAATACCCGGCCTGCACGCAGAGAGTTTCGAGATGTTTGTCCATTGCTTTCTCCTTATATTACTTTTCTTATCTATAAAATAACACAATGACTAAGAGATTGTAAAGCCGCGGCGGGGGAATCAGTTCCAAAAGAAAGCATTTTTTTGGCGGATCACTATGAGGCGGATTTTTTCGTTTCGGGCAATAAAAATATCGCAATCCACCAATGTGAACTGCGATACTTTTTGGAGGCGCCACCCAGATTTGAACTGGGGGTGAAGGCTTTGCAGGCCTCTGCCTTACCTCTTGGCTATGGCGCCATGAATGCGGCTTTAAGCCGCATTGTGAATTGGAGCGGAAGACGAGATTCGAACTCGCGACATTCGCCTTGGCAAGGCGACGCTCTACCACTGAGCCACTCCCGCAACTATTTGGCGACCTGGATGGGGCTCGAACCCACGACCTCTAGCGTGACAGGCTAGCGTTCTAACCAACTGAACTACCAGGCCACATTACTGTGAGCAAGTATTATTGTACCCGATGGCCTGATAATTGTCAAGCAAGACGAGAGAAAACTTTCATATTTCTTTCGACTTTCTATACCTATGCCGCTCTGGGCGGAAAGTTTCCGGATTTTTGCAAAAAACGCACGGAATTTGCAAATGGCCGGAAGAGACAAGCTATGATATACTAAAATAATATGAGGCAGGGGCAGTGTGCAGAGGAAGGAAGCGGCAAATGCCCGGGAGGAGAAACGATGGCAGCAGAAAAAGAGCAAAATGCGCGGGTGCTGGACAAAATTGCAGAGCCGTTGCTCAAGTGGTATTCGGAAAATGCGCGGATACTGCCCTGGCGGGAGAGGCCGGAGCCATACCGCGTTTGGGTCAGCGAGATTATGCTGCAACAGACTCGGGTGGAGGCAGTCAAGCCCTATTATGAGCGGTTTCTTTCTGCACTGCCCAGCGTTGCGGCTTTGGCAGAAGCGCCGGAAGAGCAGCTGCTAAAGCTCTGGGAGGGGCTTGGGTATTACAGCAGGGTGCGCAATCTCCAAAAAGCGGCACAGAAAGTGATGCAGGAATATGGCGGAGCATTGCCAGCCAGCTATGAACAGCTGAAAAGCCTGCCGGGCATTGGGGAATACACAGCCGGGGCGATCGCTTCCATGGCGTTTGGCATCGCTGTGCCTGTGGTGGATGGGAATGTTCTGCGCGTGATTTCCCGGATCACCGGCAGTTTCGAGCAAATTGATACGACGGCATGCAAAAAGCGCATATGGAAGGAGCTTGGCCAGATCATGCCGGGCGACGCGCCGGGAGATTTTAATCAGGCGCTGATGGAGCTCGGGGCGACGGTCTGCCTGCCAAACGGGGCGCCGCTCTGCGAGCGCTGTCCTCTGGCCGAGGGGTGCATTGCCCGGGCCAACGGATGGATCCCGCAGATTCCCGTCCGTGCGCCAAAAAAGCAGAAAAAGGTAGAGCACTATACAGTTCTGCTCCTATGGCAGGATGGCAAAATTGCCTTGCAGCGCCGGCAGGAGAGGGGGCTACTGGCGGGCATGTGGCAATTCCCCAGCCTGGCTGGCCGGCTTAGCCGGGAAGAGACCAAGCGGGAGCTGGAGCAGCAGGGCGCGGAAATTTTGGAGATGCGGCCGGCGGGGCAGGCCCAGCATATTTTCACGCACATCATCTGGAAGATGAACGGCTATGATATTTGCCTGAAGCAGCCGCCCGGCTGGGAGGGTTTGCAGTTTTGGGAGCCGCAGGAAATGCTGGAAAGGGCGGCACTGCCCGCGGCTTTCCGGCATTATACGGCTCTGGTGCGGCAGGCCGCAGAAAAAGAAAGAGAGGAGTAAAAAGCGTGGCAAAGATATTTCTGGTGGAGGATGATGCGCGCATCAGCAAGGAACTGGCTTCTTTGCTGGGCAAATACGGCTATGAGTGCCAAACAGCGCAGAATTATGAGAATATGGTAGACGTTATTTTAGCTGCCCAGCCGCATCTGGTATTGCTGGATATTAACCTGCCCATGTACGACGGCTACTACATCTGCCGGGAACTGCGCAAGAGATCCGGCATTCCCATCATCGTCGTAACCAGCCGGGACAGCGACAGCGACGAGCTGATGAGCATGAATCTCGGCGCGGATGATTTCATCACAAAGCCTTATAACACGCAGATTTTGCTGGCGCGCATTGCGGCGGTGCTGGCCCGGGCCTATCAGCAGGAGGGGCAGAGCATCGAGCATAACGGCCTGCGGCTTTCGCTGGGAGACGGCAAAATTTACTGCGGGGAACAGCAGGCAGAGCTGACGAAAAACGAGCAGCGCATTTTGCACCTGCTCATGGCCAGCAAGGGGCAGGTGGTCAGCCGGGAAGAGATGATGAACGCGCTTTGGCAATCGGATGAGTTTGTGGACGACAATACGCTGACCGTCAACATCAACCGCCTGCGCAAGAAGCTGGCGCAGGTGGGCCGGGAAGATTATCTCATCACAAGGCGGGGCATGGGATACCTCGTCTAGCGGCGCAAGTTAGGAGGCAATATGCTAAGAAAGCTGCTTAGGGAGCAAATTTGGGCGATTCTGATCTATCTGGCGGCCATGGCTTTTTCCGGATGGATTTTGATGGCCTACCATATGGGCGCTCAGGCGCTGATTTTCTTTGAAGGCTGCTATTTGGTCTGCGGGATCGCCTGCCTTTTGATCTATCTTTTGCCGCGGTATCGGTTTTACCGGGAGGCGGCGCGGGCAGAGCAGGAGCTGGAGGAGAAATACATGCTCTATGACGTCCTGGAGCCGCCGGGATTTTGGGAGGGGCAGATTCTCTGCGCCCTGCTGGAGGAGGCGGGCAGGGCCATGAAACAGCGGGTTTCGGCATATGAGCGCGCCTCCCAGGAATACCGGGAGTATGTTGAGGCGTGGGTGCATGAAATAAAAACGCCGATTGCCTCGGGCAAGCTTTTGGCGGAAAATAATCCATCCGAGCAGATGGACGCCATGGCCAGCGAGCTTGCGAAGATCGATTCCTATATCGAACAGGCGCTCTATTATGCCAGAAGCAGCAGCGCGGAGCAGGATTATCTGGTGCGCCGCTATCCCCTGGAGGAGCTGGTGCGCGGCGCGCTGCGCAGCCAGGCGCGGCCGCTGATTTTGGGGGGTGTCGCTGTTCACATGGAAACGCTGGATTATACCGTCTATACGGACGCGAAATGGATGAACTTTATGCTGGGGCAGGTTTTGGGAAATTCGGCCAAATACGGGGCCAAGAACCTGCGCATCTGGGCGGAGGAGAGCCGGGAATATACCCTGCTGCACCTGGCAGACGACGGCATCGGCGTTGGCCGGCAGGATATCGGCAGAATTTTTGAAAAAGGGTTTACAGGCGAAAACGGCAGGGTTTATGGAAAATCCACGGGCATGGGGCTTTATTTATGCAAAAAGCTCGCGGATAAGCTGGGACTGGGCATTTCGGCCTATTCGGGCGAAAAAGGCGGCCTGCGCATCAGCTTTGTCTTCCCAAAAGGCAGCCTTACAGAAATGTAAGGAAAGTGTAAGCCAGGCAAATGGCAAGCCGTTTTATTTTGGGCTACACTAATACTCGAAGGGCGTGAAGAGCGCCCAAGCGTGAAATGAGGTGTTAGCAAAATGCAGTCAGTTTTAAGTGTGCAGAATATTGAAAAATACTACGGCAGCAAAGGAGCCATCACCAGGGCGATCAACCACATCAGCCTGGAAGTGGGCAAGGGGGAGTTCCTGGGCATCATGGGCGCCTCGGGCAGCGGCAAGACGACGCTGCTCAACTGCATATCGACCATCGATAAGGTAACGGCAGGGCGCATCATCGTCGGCGGGCGGGATGTAACGCATCTGAAGGGCAAAGAGCTCTCCAAATTCCGCCGCCAGCAGCTTGGCTTTATTTTCCAGGATTTCAACCTGCTGGATACGCTGACGGCCTATGAGAACATTGCCTTGGCGCTCTCCATTCAGAACGTCCCGGCGCAGGAGATCGAACAGCGCGTGCGCAAAGTGGCCATGCAGCTGAGCATCGGGCATGTTTTGGATAAGTTTCCCTATCAGATGTCCGGCGGCGAAAAACAGCGGACGGCCAGCGCCCGGGCGATCATCACGAATCCTTCCCTGATTTTGGCGGATGAGCCGACGGGCGCGCTGGATTCCAAATCGGCCCGGATGCTGCTGGACAGCCTGGTGCGCATGAATGACGGCCTTGGAGCGACGATTCTGATGGTTACGCACGATGCTTTCACGGCCAGCTATGCCAAGCGCATCCTGTTCATCAAGGACGGCGAGATTTTCAGCGAGCTGGTTCGGGGCGGAGACAGCCGGAAGGAGTTTTTTGAGCGCATCCTTCAGGTCGTAACGCTGCTTGGAGGTGATAGCGATGTCCTCTATTAAGCTGGCTTTTAAAAACGTCGGCAAGAGCATCCGGGATTACGCCATCTACTTTCTGACGCTGGCGCTGGGCGTCTGCATCTTCTATGTGTTCAATTCCATGGATTCCCAGGCATTGCTGACGGGCCTCTCTATGGCCCAGGGCGGCGTGCTGGAAATGCTGGTTACGGCCATCAACGCGACTTCCGTCTTCGTCTCGGCAATTTTGGCCTTCCTCATCGTATATGCCAACAAGTTTTTGATGCGGCGCAGAAAAAAGGAGCTGGGGGTCTACCTGATTTTGGGCATGCCCAAAGGTAAGGTTTCCTTCATTTTGGCGATGGAGACGTTTATCATCGGCCTGTTTGCCCTGGCCATGGGGCTGGTTGCCGGCGTTCTGCTCTCTCAGGGGCTGTCTGTGCTGGTGGCATCCATGTTTCAGGTCAAGCTGGAGCTGTTCCAGTTTGTGTTTTCCACCGCGGCGCTGCTCAAAACACTGCTGTATTTCGGCGCGATTTTCCTGATCGTGATGCTGCTCAACGTCGTGCATGTCTCGAGATGCAAGCTGATTGCGCTGATAAACGCCGAGCGCGCCAATGAAAAGGCATACAGCGGAAAGCTCTGGCTCTCGGTTCTCGCGTTTATCGCCTCGGCAGGCTGCCTGGGATATGCCTATCAGCAGATCATCGACAACGGCCTTGTGCTTTTGAACGACCAGTTCAACCGGGCGATCCTGTTCGGCGTGATCGGGACGCTGCTCTTCTTCTTTTCGCTTTCCGGGTTTTTGCTCAAGCTGATCAAGAGCAACAAGGCGCTCTATCACCGGGGGCTGAACAGCTTCGTATTCCGGCAGCTCAATTCCAAAATCAACACAAACTTCCTCTCCATGACGTTCGTCTGCCTGATGCTGTTTTTCGCCATTGCGGTTACGGCGACGGGCTCCGGGCTCAACTATGCGATTACCAAAACTGCCATGGAGAACGTGCCCTATGATGCGACGGTCTCCTTCGACGCCGTAGGGGAGCAGGGGGCGCAGGCGCAGATGCAGGAAAATGGCTTTGAGCCTGGCCATTATTTTAAGGAGAGCTGCCTGTTCTCCTACCGTGAGACGGGCATCAAATACACGCAGTATCTGGATTCGGCAGATTTTCCCTCTAGCGGCACCAATATCAGCAGCCGGACGTTCGACGCGATCTCCATCTCGGAATATAATGCGCTCATGCGCCTTCAGGGCAAGAAGAAGATTGCGCTGGGCCAGGGGGAATATGCCGTCAGCGCGGCAGCGGAAAAGACGCAGGGCGCGGGCCAGAAGCTGCTGGATACCGGCGCTGTGATCCAGATTGGGCAGGAGCAGCTAAGGCCGGCAAAGGCAGCGCTGCAAACAGACTATTTTGAAACCATGAGTTCCAATCCCATCAACCTCGTCCTGATTTTGCCGGATGAAGCTGCCGCGCAGATTCCGGAATACCGAACCTGCCTGGCGGGCAACTATCCCAGCGGAGACAGGGAAGCGCTGGATTTGCAGCTGGATACGGATTATGAAGGCGTGTGGCCGGGGATGCGCATCGTAACGGCGGGGCGCGTGATGATGATGCAGACGGGCATGAAGGCGATGGTGCTGTTTGTGCTGCTCTATCTGGGCATCATCTTCCTCATCGCGGCTTCGGCGGTTCTGGCTTTGCAGCAGCTTTCGGAAACGGCGGATAATGTTTCCAGATATGCGCTGCTGCGCAAGCTGGGCGTAGACGACGATATGGCCAGAAAAGCCATGCGCCGGCAGGTTGCCCTCTATTTCTTCATTCCGCTGGCTCTGGCGCTGGTGCATTCGGCCGTTGCCATCTATGTGGTCAACAAGATGGTGATGGAGTTTAAAGTCCAAAGCTCGCTGCTCAGCATTCTATGCTCGGCAGGGCTGCTGCTGGTACTCTATGGCATCTACTATTTTGCCACATACCAGAGCTGCAAGGGCATGATTCGGGAACGCAATAAATAGCTCATACCAGTCTATCTGTTCGGGCGCGCGGGAGCTTCCACCTGCGCGCCCATTTTTATGAGATAAAAAATTGCAAAGCTTCTATACAATGTGCGGTTTTTTGGTATAATAAGGTGATAGCAGAGCGGCTGGAAGCCGCCAATTTTGGGAGGAACCTATGGCGAAGATAACGATCGATTTTAACCATATGCTCGCATCCAGCATCGGGGAGCATGGAATTTGCGAGGAGGAAATTGCGCGCTGTGCAGGCAGGGTTGCGAAAGTGCATGAAGGCCTTTGTGCGAAAAGAAAAATGAATGCCTGGCGGGAGCTGCCGCATAACCAGGATGAGATCGTCCGGGATATTTTAAAGACTGCGGAAGGCATTCGGGAGAAATTCGAGTATTTTGTGGTATTTGGCATTGGCGGCTCTGCCCTTGGGATGAAGGCACTTTTTTCCGCGCTCAAGCATCCGAGGTATAATGAACTGCCCAGGGAAAAGCGCCAGGGGCCCAAGATTTATATTGTGGACAACGTCGATCCGGATTCCTTGAACGCGCTTCTTGACGTGATCGATATTCGGAGGACGGCTTTTAACGTCATCACCAAATCCGGCAATACGGTGGAGACCATGTCGCAGTTCATGGTGGCGCTCTCCATGCTCAAAGAGCTGGGCGAGGATTTGAAGGAGCATATTTTCCTGACCACGGATAAGGAAAAGGGCATTCTGCGCAAAATTGCCAACGAATATGGCTTTAAGACGTTTGTCGTTCCGGATGGCGTGGGCGGCCGCTTCTCCGTGCTCAGCCCGGTCGGCTTGCTGCCTGCGGCGGTTATCGGCATCGATATCGAGGCGCTGCTGCGCGGCGCGGGGCAGATGCACGCGCTTTGCCAGAAGCCGGCGCTGGAGGAAAACCCGGCGTATATGTATGCGATGCTCTATTTCATCGCGATGAAAAAGGGCGTCAATATCTCGGTGATGATGCCATACGCGGACGGCCTTTTGTGCACGGCGGAGTGGTATGCGCAGCTTTGGGCGGAATCGCTGGGCAAGAAAGTGGATATCCGGGGCAATACCGTGCACGCCGGGCAGACGCCGGTGCGGGCGCTGGGTGTGACGGATCAGCATTCGCAGGTTCAGCTCTACAACGAGGGGCCGTTTGATAAAATCATCACGTTCGTTACGGTGCAGAACTTCCGAAGCAGCCTAAGCATCCCATCTTCTCCCATCGAGATGCCGGATACGCAGTATCTGGCCGGGCAGAGCTTCAACAAGCTCATCGCGTCCGAACAGGCGGCCACGGAATATGCCGTAACCAGCGCAGGAAAGATGAACATGCGCATCACGCTGGAGCAGGTAGACGAAGAAAGCCTGGCGGCGCTGCTGTTCTTCCTGGAGATGGCCACGGCCGCGGCCGGAGAGTTTTTGGAGATCGACGCCTTCGATCAGCCGGGGGTCGAGGCCGGCAAGATCGCGACTTTTGCGCTCATGGGCCGGGAGGGATATGAGCAGAAAGCAGAGGAGCTGAGCAAAAAAGAGAAGGGCAATCCCGCTTTTTGCTATGAATGCAATTAGATAGCCCAAGGAATGCGGAGCCGGCATGACCGGAGCCGCATTCTTTTTATATCATCAGGCGCCGGCCGCCTTGAAATCGACGGGGCGGCAAGGTATAATAAAAGAAAATTCCAAAGAATGCGGATTGCCGCAAAAAGGAGAAAAATATGGCTGCTTACCGAACGGATATTGAGATTGCCCAGGATGCCCAGATGCTCCCCATCAGCAAAATCGCGGATGAGATTGGCCTATCAGACGACTATCTGGAACACTATGGAAAATATAAAGCAAAGATAGATTACAACGTTTTAAAGACAAAGCGGGAGACTAAAGACGGAAAGCTCATTTTGGTTACGGCCATCACGCCCACGCCCGCTGGAGAGGGAAAGACGACGGTCTCCGTCGGCCTGGCAGACGGCCTGCGCCAGATTGGCAAAAAGGCAGTCGTCGCCCTGCGCGAGCCTTCGCTGGGGCCTGTGTTTGGCGTCAAAGGCGGAGCGGCCGGCGGCGGCTATGCGCAGGTTGTCCCGATGGAAGATATCAACCTGCATTTTACCGGCGATATTCACGCCATAGGCGCGGCGAACAACCTGCTGGCGGCCATGATCGACAACCATATTTACCAAGGCAATGCCCTTCGCATCGATCCTAAGAAAGTAACCTGGCGGCGGTGTGTGGATATGAACGACCGCCAGCTGCGGGAGATCGTCGGCGGCCTGGGTGTGCGCACCAATGGCGTAACGCGCCAGGATGGATACGACATCACGGTCGCTTCGGAGATCATGGCGATTTTGTGCCTGGCGACGGATATTTCGGATCTCAAGGCGCGGCTCGAGCGCACCATCATCGGCTATACTTACGACGATCAGCCGGTTACAGCGGGAGAGCTGCATGCGGCAGGGGCGATGGCGGCGCTGCTCAAAGATGCGCTCAAGCCAAACCTGGTGCAGACGCTGGAGCATACGCCGGCCTTCGTGCACGGCGGGCCTTTCGCCAATATCGCGCATGGGTGCAACTCTGTGATGGCGACAAAAACGGCGCTGAAATTTGGCGACTATGTCGTTACCGAGGCGGGGTTCGGCGCGGATTTGGGCGCAGAAAAATTCCTGGATATCAAGTGCCGCATGGCGGGGCTAACGCCCAGCGCGGTAGTCGTGGTGGCGACGGTGCGCGCCCTCAAACACCATGGCGGGGCTGCAAAAGCGGCTCTGGGAGAGGAAAACCTGGAGGCGCTCAAAGCCGGCCTGCCCAACCTGCTCCAGCATGTGGGCAATATGAAAGATGTTTACGGCCTGCCGGTGGTCGTCGCCATCAACCGCTTCCCGACGGATACAGAGGCGGAGCTGGCGCTGGTGGAAGAGGAATGCGCAAAGCTTGGCGTCAAGGCGGTGTTGACGGAAGTCTGGGGCAAAGGCGGCAAAGGCGGCATGGCGCTGGCAGAGGAAGTGGTTTCGCTCTGCGAGCAGGAAAACAGTTTTTCCTTCAGCTATGAGAGCGATCTTTCCATCATGGAGAAGCTGGAAGCGATTGCAAAGCGGGTTTACCATGCGGACGGCGTTGAGCTCATCGGCCAGGCACCAAAACAGCTGAAACAGCTGGAGGCACTGGGCTTTGGAAATGTGCCGATTTGCATTGCCAAGACGCAATATAGCTTTTCGGATAATCCGGCTCTGCTGGGCGCCCCCAGAGGATTTAAGATCACCGTCCGCAATCTGAAAATTTCGGCCGGCGCGGGATTTATCGTGGCGCTGACCGGCGATGTGATGACCATGCCGGGGCTTCCCAAAGTGCCTTCGGCAGAGAAAATTGATGTAGATGGCGATGGCGTCATTTCCGGGCTTTTCTAAAGAAGCGTGCCGGCCCGCTTTCGGGGCAGCCCGTGCGGGCCGGCGGCTTTCTTGACAATGGCTCGCCGCCATCTTATAATGGGCTAGTAGCAGTGCGCCGGAGTGGCGGAATCGGCAGACGCACGGGACTTAAAATCCCGGGTCGGCAACGGCGTGCGGGTTCAAGTCCCGCCTTCGGCACCAGCAAAAAAGCCGCATGGATGATGGCATTCATGCGGCTTTTTTGTATTTATCTGCCTTTGGGGCACAGGGAGGGAAGATTTATGAAGGCGATCTACACAAAGGGGAAGTATCAATTTGAACTGAGGGACATAGCACTAAGGCACTTGGAGCGCAATGAAGTGCTGATCCGGGTAGAGGCGTGCGGGCTATGCGGCTCGGATCTGCATACGGCCAAGAGGGCAGAAGAGTTTGTGCCTTTGGGCCATGAGGTGGCAGGCGTCGTCGAGCAAGTCGGAGCGTATGTAACCAATGTGAAGCCGGGAGATCGGGTTGTGCTGGAAAGCGGATCTTATGATCGGTTCTCGGATCTTTCGCGGGATGGAAAGTATGATCTGGATAACAACGGGCGGCATTTCTTCAATACCCAGCAGTATGGCAATGGCATGGGCTTTGCGGAATACCTGATCGCGGCGGATGAGGTCTGCGTTCCCTATGAGGGGCTCTCTCTGGCGGCCGCGGCTATGATAGAGCCAATGGGAGTGGGGTTTGACTTGGTAAAAGTTTCGGATATTGGGCTGGGCGATTCCGTGATGGTCGTGGGCATTGGAACCATCGGCCTTTGCGCTCTGCGGCTGGCTCGCCTTCGGGGAGCTTCCCGCATTATCGCCGTCAGCACTCCGGGGCGCGGCCGCAGAGACAGCGTGGCCAAGGCTTACGGGGCTGATGAGGTCGTCTGCTGGGGAGAGGACCTCTCTGGCTTCCAGGTAGACAGGATTCTCTGCACAACACCGCCCTACGTTATGCCCGAGCTGATGAAAAACCTGAATATCGGCGGCATTATGAGCTATATCGGAGAAGGGGACAGGGAGGAGCGCTTTGTTACCTTTGATATGAACTACTGGCACGGGCGCAAATTGCAGCTTCGGGCATCTTATGCGGCTCCGGCGCTGTATTTCCCGGCATGCATCCGGCTGGCACGCAGCGGCAGAATTGACCTGGATCTGCTTCACACGCACAATCTGCGGCTGGAGCATTTCAAGGAGGATTTCGATTTTTATATGCAAGATCGGGAGAATGCCATCAAGGCCGTGATGTTTACGGAAAGATAGTTCTGGAAAATTCCACCCTGACGGGCTCTGCTCTTGGGTGGAATTTTTTTGCTAAAGCAGAAGCGGGCAATATCTGATGACCGGCCCCAAAAAGATGGCAAGATAGATGAGGCTGATATAGGGCTGATAATCGATATAGAATTCCCGGAAGCTCAGGCTCCAGGGATGCCGGATGATGACCCAGCCAAACACGTCGAACACGATGCAGATGCCCGCCCAGACTGCGCCTGTGAGCAGTGCCTGCCCCAGCGTCGGCGCGGGAAGCCCGCTCATATACAGATAGCCGAACAAGCTGAACAGGATGATGTTATAAAGCGGGTGCCAGGGCTTGGTCTTCTCATAGCCCTCACCCATGCCATGCGCGTCCATCGGCTTCATATGCAAAACATAAATATTGAAAATAGTGTGCAGTACGCCCACCAGCGTTACCAAAAAATAACAGATCCAAAACCACAGCATGGACATCCCGAAATTCTGCATCTTTGCACCCCCTGACTGATATTTTGCCTTTATCATACTACCTGGATGTTTGCAGTGCAAGGATGGCTGCGAAATGAAGAAGCTAATTGGAAAAAGAGATGGGGTTGAGTTTGCAGGAGGGCATATGATATACTAGGAGCGATAAAAAATGTTTGACTGCGGGAGTGCTTTTGCCCGCGGCAAATTGCAAGACTATTTGTATCAAAGAGGTCATCAATATGTATCAGAAACCCCGTTGGATTTGTTTGCTTCTCGCAGCGTTGCTGCTGGCATTTCTCTGCTCTGGATGCAAGAGCGCGCAGACGCTGGAGACACTGCAGCAGCAGGCATATGAGGCAATAGAGGAAGGAGATGCTCAAAAGGCTTATGAAATAGTGCTCGAAGCGGAGGCGCAGTTCCCCGGGGAACTGGACAGCGCGCTTTATCAGCTGCTTTTAGATCAGGCTGGCAGCGATTTTGAGCAGGAACACGTCCTGGCCGTGTATGAGACGCTCGGCCGGAGGGGCGAGCTGGAACTGGCGCAAATGCTGGAGCTGGCGCAATATTATCAGGCCCAGGGAAAGCTCCGGCCGGCGCGGGATCTTTACGAGCTCTCTCTGCGGCGGGAGAATAGTGAGGAGATCTACTCACTGCTGCAAAGCATGACCATTTCATTCGATCAGGAAAGCGAGCAGCTTCAGGCATACCTGCGGCAGGCAGGCAGCGCCGCCAGAGAAGAACGCATGCCCGAGCTGATTGGGCTGCTGCAAAGCGCAGAGTGGCTGAATGCCGCAATGCCCTCGAATGGGAACGGCGGCCGCTTCTATGAGACGGAGGAAGACGGAACGCGCATTCGCATTGCCGCGGAGCTCTCTGGCGGCAAGCCGGTTACCAGCATTTGGGTGCTGACGCAGGATGGGAAGGAAACGAGCATCAGGGTATCGCCGGAGGCAGTTGCGCTGGTGAGAGGCGAAGTGCGAGAAGGGGCTTACCAGGGCGCAGTATCCGCCGAAGTTCTGGAAATTTCTGCGGGGACGTTCTATCGGATTGATGGAACCTTGCAGAACAATCTGTTCAGCGGGCAGGCAAACTTCCAGCTGTTCTCTGTGGCCGCCCAAGATACGGTTGCGGCGCGCTGGGAACACCGGCAGGATGCCGCCGCCGGAGCGTTTAGCGGGGCTTTTGATGAAGGCGGGCATCCGCAGGCGCAGCAGCAGGGAGCGGCGGACAGCGTCGTCGTGGGATACGATGCAAACAATGAAAAGTATTTGTCTCTGCGCATCCCGGAAGGCGCTTCGGTGCAGGATGGCATTAGCATTTTCTGGATGCCGGTAGCCAATGCATGGGAGGGGCAGTAAAATGAAAGGCAAAAGACGCGGCGCTCTCATCCGCTGTATTGCGTTTTTGCTCTGCGCCTGCTTTTTTGCAGCGCTGATGCCGGCAGCCCCGGCCAAAGCAGCGGCAAAAAATCAGGGGACGCTGGCCAATTTGGTGATCTGCATCCGGTTCAGCGACTCGGACGACGCCCATGATATTTTCGCAAACGCCGAACACTGGGAAAAAGTGATGGGCATGTACGATACGGCGGACGACTCCTTTAAAAACTATATCAAGGCGATTTCTGACCAGAAGCTCACCATCAACAACATCTTCCCCCAGCAGACGCAGAAAGATGGAAAAACCATCTGCGCGGCACTGCGGCTGGATAAGAATGCGGATTACTATAAAAGCAACGAAAGCGCGATGGTGCAGGAAGTGATCCTGGCGGTTCAGGAGGGCAGAATCGCGCTGGGCGGGGAGAAGCTGGATTACCGGGAACCGGGTGTGCTGGATAACCTGACGATCATCGTCCAGGGTTCTGCATCCAGCATGAGCGACGGTTTCTGGCCGCACAGCACAGTTTACAGCGGCTATGAAAAAATGGACGGCGTTTTGGTGCGCGGCTATAATCTCTTAAATTCAGATACGCTGATTCGCACACTCACGTCCAGCGTCAATGTTTCGGGCGCGCAGGGGACCATCACGCATGAATTCCTGCATACGCTGGGGCTGCCGGATCTCTATCGCAGCAGCGGCGGATCGCCGGTTGGGCGCTGGAGCATCATGGCCTCGACGCTCTGCTATTTGCAGTATCCGCTGGAATATTGCCGGGAGATGCTTGGCTGGATTCAAATTCCGGAGATCACAAAATCCGGGACATATACCATTCGCGTCGCCAGCGGGAAAGATAAATGGGGCGGCGCTTACCCGACGGCTCTTAAACTGAAGACACCGCAGTCCGACAGCCAGTTCTTCGTGGTGGAATACCGCAGGAAGCAGGCTGGCGCAACGTTCGATTCCTATATCCCAAGCAGCGGGCTGCTCATGTACCGGGTGGATGAATCGATATCAGACCGCAGCAATTACCGCGGAGAGAACTATATCTATGTCTTCCGGCCGGATGTTACGGACCCGGAAAAGGCGGAGGATATGAGCGGCACAACCTATCTCAGCGAGAATGCGGCGCTGGATATTGAAAAGGGCGAGACTTCCTATGGCAGCACGGATTTGAATGCGCCGTTTACGGAGAACACGCTCTATTATCCCGGCGGAAAAAACAGTGGCATTGCGATTTCCAATGCGCACTATTCGGAAGATGGGGAACTGCTCATCTTTGACGTGGAGTTTGCAGATACGAGCGGAGAGGAATACTGGCAGCAGTATGGGCAGGCCATGGGCGGCATGAAAGGCGCGGGCGCTTCCCTGGCAATGGGGGACGATGGCACACTTTATGCGGCTTCCTGCGGCAGCGATGGAAAGTTAAGACTCATGCAAAGTAGGAATGGCAATAACTGGACGCAGGTTACGACGCTGGGCGGGGTGGAGGCGCTTCCCGATGCCGCGCTGAAATGGTATCAGGGCTCGCTCTACCTGGGCGTTATGCTAAGCGGCTCCAAGCCGGCGGCATACCGGCTGACGAACGGCACGTGGAAGCAGCTTTGGGTTTCCTCCGAGACTTACGCAATGCAGCCGCAGTGGCTGGAGCATCAAAGCACACTCTATCTGGGCTATGTGAAAAGCGGAACCAAGGCGCTGGCTCTGCAAAAAATTGCGGGGAGCGGGGCTGCGCTGCCAAACCTTACGGTGGGCAGCTACCTCACCAATCCCGCGCTTTGCAGCTGGAACGGAAAAGTCTTCGCGGTTTATAGCGACTTTATGTCCAGCAAGAATACGACCAAAGTTGCCGTGTGCAGCGGGGGCAAGTGGAGCGAGGTTTTGGATACGGGGATTACCGCTGGCAAGCTCCATGCGGCGGCATCAAACTCTTCCCAGCTGGCGCTCATTGCGGGAAACGATGCCGGGGTGGATAAGCTGTTCCTCTATGACGGGAAGCAGTGGAAGAGCGAGGATGCGGCATTTGCGCGCGGGGCGCTGGAAGTGCAGATGTTCTATTATGGAAACGATCTCTATGCAAGCCATATCGATAAAAACCGGCAGATGGCTCTGCAAAAGAGGACGTCCAGCGGATGGAAACAGGTGGGCAAGCCGATCGCGGCGCCTGTGGACAGCTCGGCTTCGGATGTGATCTTTGCAAAAGGAGTCTGCTATGCGGCTTATGTCGCGCAGGGAACGCAAAACTTGCTGGTTCGTTTCCATAAGCTGGATCCTCCCAGCGGCGGCGTGGTAGACCCGCCAAAGCCAAAAGATGACTATACCGTTTCGCTGACGCTGGCCGGAACGCCCAGCAACTCCAAAATCTATATAGATGGGCGCGCATACCAGGCACAGCGCAGCGGCAGTACGCTCAAAGTTACCCTATCGAATGGGCGTGCCAGGACGGCCACATATTATGAGACCAATGCCAGCGGAGTTCCTACGGGCATGCAGGTTTGGCTGCTTTCCTTCTCCGGCGGCAAATATACCGCGCAGAGGCAGGATGCCCTCAAAGATTTGCTGACGTATCACGGTTTTTCCATTCGGATCTCCGGCGACACAGGCATCCGCTTTAAAACAGGAATTTCGGAGAGCACCAAGGGCGCTTTGCTTGGCGGCGGCCTGAACGGCTTCCGTTTACAGGAATATGGAACGCTGGTCATGATGCAGGAGAATATCAACAAAGGATATGCCTTCGTGCTGGGCGGCGATAAAGTGGCGTCTGGGCGCAGTTACTGGAAGCAGAACGGCGCCGTGAACGACCGTGTGTTCGAGACGGTTCAGGGGCGGCAGCGCTTTACTTCGGTTCTGGTGCGCCTGCCTGCCGAGCGCTATAAAACGGAGTTTGCGTTCCGGGGATATATCATTTTGCAGAAAGACGGGCAGAGCTATACCATCTATGGGCCGCCCATGGCAAAAAGCATTTATTCGATTGCGCAGCAGCTCATCGCCCGGCATGATTATGCTGTGGGCTCGCCGGAAGATCGGTTTTTGCGTAAAATCATTACAGATGCCAGATAGGATGGAGGAAAAGCGTATGAAAAAGACAATACTTTTGAGCGGCGCGGCGGCCGTCATGCTTTTTGCCGCCGGAATGGGTAGCGGCTGGCTGCTGTTTCATCAGGAAAAAGAGGAGCCGGCGGAGCGGGAAATCCGCATCCGCGTGGCGGATGGGAATGTGGAATGGTCTGCCGGCGGCGAGTGGAGCCAGGCGGGGACGGTCGCGCAATTGCAGGAGGGCGATCCCTATGCGGCCCGGGCGAGCTGGGGGGAGTACCCTGCAGCTGAAAATACCCCTTCTGCTTGGATCATAAGCGACGTGCCCAAAGTGGAAGAGCCGACATCGCGGCCAACTAAGCGCCCCAGCCGCCCGTCGGGCAGCGGCAATACGGGCGGAAACTCCGGCGGGGGCGGGGCGACGCAGACGCCAACAACCCCTTCCAAGCCCCAGGATGGAGAAGATGTGGGCTGGTCGGACGATCTGCTTTAATAAAAAGAGCGAAGAGAGAGTTCTCTTCGCTCTTTTTTCAGCGGGAAGAAAGGAAATAGGCCGAGGCGCTTATTCACGATATTACAACCTCGCGGCGTTCGCCGAGGCGAAGCCCGGGGGCCTGAGGAGTTATGGAACCATGGCACTGTGCTGAAAAAGAGGCAAGCTTGCGTTCGCCTTTATCATGGTATAATAATCTCACGGTGTTAACCGAAGCGTAGCTTCGGACGCCTGAGAGAACACTGAACCATGGCGTTGCTCCGCTTCGCCGCAACGCAAAAAGAAGAAGCAAGCTGACGCTTGCGCTTATCATGGTATAATGAACGCATAAAGGGCCGAGCGTTCATTGACGGCTGCCGCCAGCGCACGTTGCGCGCTGACGACATGGTATAATAAGAGAAAACACTTGCCAATCGGCAGGCAGGGAGGAATCGTGTGAGAATACTGCATACCTCTGATCTTCATCTTGGGATCAGCCTAATGGGCAGAAGCCTACTGGAGCATCAGCGCTATCTGATAGAAGAGCTGGCAAAAACCGTCCGGCAGGAACGGATCGATGCTGTGCTCATCAGCGGCGATCTGTTCGATCGCTCGGTCGTGGCGGCGGAAGTGATCGAGCTGTATAACGAGCTGGCCACCAGGCTCTGCATCGGGCAGGGCGTGAAGGTATTTGCCATAGCGGGCAACCACGACGGCGCAGAGCGGCTGGCGTCCTGCAGTGCACTGCTGGAGCAGGCAGGGCTGTATGTTGCCGGGCGGCTGCGGGAGGGCCCGCGCCATGTTCGGCTGGAACAGAGGGGAGAAGCGGTCAACTTCTTTTTGCTGCCCTATTTTAACCCGGATGAAGTGCGCAGCCTGACGGGCAAACCCGCCCGGGATATGCAGGAGGCGCTCCAAATTCTGCTGGCCGAATGGATGCCGGCTCCCGTGCCGGGGGAGCGCAATATTTTGCTGGCGCACCTGTTCGTGCGCGGCGGGGTGACGGCAGGAAGCGACAGGACGGCCGTCATCGGCGGAGCGGCGGTGGTTGGGGCGCAGAGCATGGAAGCGTTTGACTATGTCGCCCTGGGGCATCTGCATGCGCCGCAAAAAGTGGGCAAAAATGCCTATTATTCCGGGACGCCGCTGCCCTATTCCTTTTCGGAAAAGGATCATCAGAAGCGCTTTTTGGTTTTGGATACAGAAGATCTCAGCTTGCGGGAAATCCCCATCCAGGCGCCCTATTGCCTGCGGGAGGAGCGCGGAACGCTGGAAGCGCTGAAAAAGCAGGTAGAGGATCACCCCAGCCAGGACTACCTGCGCCTGGAAGTAACGGATGCGCGCATTGCAAAAGAGGATTATGAACTCTTCCGATCGGCATACCCGAATCTGCTTTTGGCTTATAGCTCGGCCTATGCGCCGGGAGAGGAGGCCGCGCTTTCGCCCGAGCAGGTGGAGCAGCTTTCGGCAGAGGCGATCTTGCAGGAATTTTTGCAGGAACAGGAGGGCCGAGACCCCGGCCAGGAGGAAGTGCAGTGGTTTTTGCGCGCGATGGAGCAGGCAGAGAAAGGAGCGCTGTTATGATTCCGCTTTCGCTTCGGTTTGCGGCGTTTGGGCCGTATGAAAAAGAACAGAGCATCGATTTCACGCTCTTCCGTCAGGATGGGCTGTTCCTCATCAGCGGGCCGACCGGCGCGGGAAAGACCGCCATTTTAGATGCCATGACCTACGCCCTGTTTGGCAGAAGCAGCGGCGGCGGGCGGGGCAGTTTTGCCTCCATGCGCTGCCAGTATGCCAAGAAGGATGCGCAGACTTTTGCCGAGTTTACCTTTGAGCATAAGGGCAAGCGCTACCAGTTTTACCGATATCTCCGGCCTACGCGCAGGAAAGACCTGGATGGATTTGAGGAGATGGCCAGAGCGGGTGAACTGCAGGAGGACGGCGCGCTGGTTCCGTTTGCGGCGAATATGAAAAAGACAGCGGTGGATCAGTATGCGGCATCGCTTTTGGGACTCTCTTACGATCAGTTCCGGCAGATTATTCTCCTGCCCCAGGGGCAGTTTGAACGCCTGCTGACGGCGGATACGGAGGAGAAAGAAAAAATCCTGCGCACGTTGTTTGGCGCAGAGATTTGGACGCAGGCCGCGGAGTGGCTGAATCAGCAGGCGGGCGAGATGCTGGCGCAGGCCAGAGATTTGCGCAGCCGGCGGGATGCAGTTTTGCAAAGCGCAGGCGCAGGCAGCGTTGCCGCGCTGGAAGAACGGCGGGAAACGGAGGCGCAGGAGCTCGAAAAACTGCAGGAGCTTTCGGGGCAGGCGGCGCAGGCATTGGAGCAGGCCCAGACCCGAGCGGCGCAGGCAAGGCGGCTGGAGGAACAGTTTGCCCGGATGGACAAGCTGAAGGAAGAGAGGGCAGCTCTCGACGGGCAGGCGGAGGAGATCTGCCGCCTGCGCGCCAAGCTGAAAAGAGCAGAGCAGGCCCAGCGTGTTTTGCCTGTTTTTGAGGCGTGTGCTTCTGCCGGGCGCGAGGCAGAGGAGCGCAGCCGCAGTTTAGCGCTGGCGGAAGAGCAGATGGACAGCCAAAAGCGGCAATATGCGCAGGCTATGGCGGAGTATGAGAAGAGCAAAGGGCAGCAGGTAGTTTTGGAAGAACTGCGGCAGGAGAGCGCGCAGCTAGAACAGCAGGCGGATCAGGCAAAAGCTCTTTTGCAGGAAAAACAGCTGTTTTTAAAACTGCGGGAAGATTGGACGAGCGCAAACCGGGAAACCGAGCGCATCCGTCAGGCGATGCAGGAAAACGCCCAAAGCCAGCTCGCCTTGCGCGAAGAGATCGCCCAACTGGAGGAAACCGCGCAGACCGAGGGGCACTGGAGCGCCCAAACCGCGCGGCTGGAAAACCAGCAGAGGGAGAGAAGCCGCTGGGAGGAGATCTGCCAAAGGCTGGAACAGGCCGGGCAGAGGCTGACACAGCTAAAAGAATTGGAGCAAAAGCGTGCAGACCAGGCAAAGCGCTGTGAACAAGCATACGAGAGAGCGTATGAGAGCTATCTTGGCAATGCGGCACAGCTGGTGGCCAGGGGGCTGCATCAGGGGGATACCTGCCCGGTTTGCGGCGGCGTCTTTGAGCGTCCGGCGGATATGGGCGAGATGGAGCAGGTGAGCAGAGAACAGCTGAGCGCCTGCCGGAAACAGCAAAAAACGGCGCAGGCGGCGCTGGAGGAATGCAGGCGCGAACAGGCGGCCTTGGAGGGGCAGCGCCGTTCTCTGGAGGAGCGCAGGCAGGAGCTGGAAGAACGGCTTGGCTTGGAGGTGGGAAGCTGGCAGGCGGAGGAGGAGCTTGCACGGGCGCGGGAAGCATACCGGGCGGCCAAACAGGCGGCGCAGAGCTTAAAAGAGGCGCGGCAGAGAAGGGCAGAGCTGGAAAGGCAGGCGGCGGCACAGCAAGAGGGCCTAAGCAAAGCGGAAGAACTCGAGCGGCAGCGGAGGGAACAGCTCGTGAGCAGCAAAGCCCGCATTCAGGCAATGCGCGAGAGCTTTGTTTTGGAAATACAGCCAGCCGAGCTGGAAGCTCAGCGCAAAGGGAAACAGGAGGAGATTGCGCAGATGCAGCAGGCCATAGAGCGGGCACAAGGATGGAAGGAGCGCGCGCAGCAGGAGATGGCCGCCGCAAAAGCCCGGCACGATTCTGCTGCGGAGGAGCAGGAGAAGGCGCAGGCGGCGCACGCTTTGGCAAAGGAGAGCCTGCAGGAGGCGCTCTCTGACCAGGGATTTGCAGATGAGCAAGCTTTTCGGGAGGCACAGCTTTCGGAAGAAAACGCTGCGCGGTGCCGGAGGCAGATAGAGGACTACGCCGCAAGAATGCAGGCGGCGGAGCGGGAGGAGGGAGTGCTCGGCGGGTTGCTGGCGGGGCAGAAGCGCCCTGAGCTGGAACAAATTGTACAGCAGAGCAGGCAGGCAGAGGAAGAGGCCGGGCAGCTGCGGGAAAAATGCGCAGAACAGCGGGAGCGCCTGCGCGCGCTGGAAGGCGTGCTGCGGGAGGCGCAAAACGCAGATGCACTTTTGCAGAAAAAGGCTCCCGAAGCGGATATGCTGCAAAACTTCTCGGCGACCTTGCGGGGCAATAAGGGCATCGGAATCGGCAGGTTTGTCATGGGGATCCTGCTCTCTGCCGTGACCAAGGAGGCCAATCGTTTGCTGGAAGGCGTGCACGGGGGAAGATACCGCCTGCTGCGCACCCGGGAGGCTGTGGGGCAAAAGCGCAAAGCTGGGCTGAATTTTGAAGTGCTGGATGCGCTCTCCGGCGAAAACCGGAGCGTGCAGAGCCTTTCCGGCGGCGAGAAATTTCTGCTCTCCCTGGCGCTCTGCCTGGGGCTTTCCGTGTTTTTGCAGCGCCAGACGGGCAAGGTGGAGATAGAAGCCATGTTTATTGATGAGGGCTTTGGCACGCTGGACAGCGCCTCCATTGGCGAAGCGCTGGATATGCTGCTCTCGGTCAAAAGCTCCAGGCGGCTGGTCGGCATTATCTCGCATGTGGCGGCGCTTTCCGACACCATCGCCTGCGCTGTTCAGGTGAAGAAAGGCGAGCGGGGAAGCAGTCTGCGCGTTCTGGCTTAAACGAAAGTACAAAAAATCGACAAAAAGAGATATTCATAATTTATTCATATTTTAGACATGAATAAGACATATATTAAATTTAAACTAAAAGTCATAAATTCGTAATAATTACCGGGTGATGACGGTATTACGAATGGCATCGCGGCACCATAGCGGTGCGATGAAAATAGTCTGTATTGCCCCTCCCCGGGCGATACTCCCTCCCCAAAAGAGCAGGCTTGCCTGCTCTTTTTTTATTCGGCGCTGTGATAAGCCAAAAACGATTTTGTGGACTTTTCTATTTGCCAAAGTTGTATTATGATAAGAGAAGAAATGCGGGGCTGGCAAATTTGCCGGGAAACTGCTGAACCGACGGAGGTTTTGATGCTGGGGCATTTTGGGTTTTCCTATATCGGCCTAATCTATCTGCTCATGCTTTTTCTGCCCAATCTGATTTGGGCTGGGCATAAGCCGCAGGGGTATTCCTCCGCAGGGAAAAACCGCCTGCTGGTTTTTTGCGAGAGAGCAGGCGAGGTTTGCGTATGCAGTGCGGCGCTGGTTTTTTCGGATTTCAATCTGAAAGGCTGGTCCTATTGGAGCTGTTTTCTGCTCCTCTCTTTTTCGCTGATGGTGCTTTATGAGGCCTGGTGGATTAGGTATTTCAGAAGCGAAAGGACGCTGCGCGATTTTTACCGCAGTTTTCTGGGAATCCCGGTTGCCGGGGCAACGCTGCCCGTGCTGGCCTTCTTTCTGCTGGGGGTTTACGGCAAAAATCTTTGGATGATGCTCGCCAGCCTTCTGCTGGGCGTGGGGCATATCGGGATTCACTTGCAGCACCGCGCGCAGATAGAGCGGCAGGAATAAAGGGTTACTAGCAATCTGTTAGGATGAATGAAAAGGAGTCATGAAATTGAAAACACTGAGAAGAACAACAGCGCTTTTGCTTTCTCTGCTTTTGGCATTTGCGTCGGCGGGATGCGCGGCGAAGCCCGAGCAGGTGCAGGCGCAGTTTGACGCTTTTTTAGCGGAAGAGCTGAGGAGCGCTCTGGAATCGGATTATCTTTCCATGCATATTCTGGCGTTTGATCCGCAGACGTATGGCATCGATCGGGAAAAAGTTCCGGTCAGCCTGGGGGAGCGGGATATCCTGCAATCCAGAGAGGCAGCGCGGGAAGAGCTGAAGGGAAGCATCAAGAAGCTGAAATCCTTCCCCAGAGCCAAGTTGACGCCAAATCAGCAGGATACCTATGATATTTACCTGTTCTATCTGGAGGCGCAGCAGCTGCTTGCGCAGAAAAAGTTCGACTATTTGGGAAGCACCTTCTCGGAGATTGGGGAATACACCCAGCTTCCGACGATGTTTGCCGATTACCGCTTTTACAGCGAGCGGGATATTGCGGATCTCATCACGCTGATTTGGGATACCCGCGATTATATGGGCGGGCAAATCGCCTTCGCAAAGCAGCAGCAGGAAAAGGGAACGCTCTGCATGGACTGCGATGCCGTGATCGAATACTGCGAAGGCATCGTGCAGGAGGGCGAGCAGAGCGCCGTGCTGGCTAGCATGCAGGAAAGCATCCGGGCCATGGAGCTGGATGACGGGCAGGAACAGGAGTATCTGCGCCAGCTGAAGGAGGCGTTCCTCTCCTCTTTCCTGCCGGCTTATCAGGATATCGCCGATGCCGCAAGAGAGCTGAAGGCGCAGGGCGCCGGGTTCAAATCCCTGGCGGAAATGCCCAATGGAAAGCAGTATTACAAGGCGCTTTTGCAGTATAACGTCGGGACGAAAACCTCTGCCAAGGAGTTCACGGCGCAGATGGAGGAGGCCCTGGAAGCCCAGATGGGAGAGCTCTATGCGGTTTTGAGCAAAGAGGGTGTGGCAGAGCGGTATCTGGAAACTGGCCTGGAATTATCCACACCCTATACCGATTTTGCCAAAATGCTGGAGGATTTGGAGCAGAGGATCGCAGAGCATTTCCCGAGCGTCGGCAAGGTAGACTACACGGTGGAGACCATTGCGCCGGCGCTGGCCGTAGAGACCATTGGCGCATATTTTAACATCCCATCCCTGGACGGGGGAGAGCTCGAGCTCATCAAGGTGAATACCACGAGCACCTCCTCCGCTATCTCTTCTTTGGAGACGTTCATGACCGTCGCGCACGAGGGATTCCCGGGGCATCTCTACCAATACGCCTATATGCGCAAAAATCTGGCGGATCAGCCTCTGCGGCAGGTGGCGACGCTCAGCGGATATACCGAGGGCTATGCGAAATATATCGAGAGCCTGGCGGCGCGCTACGCCGGAGTGGATGAGGATCTGGCGGATCTCTACTGCTCAAACGCGCTTTGCGCCGGCTATATGACGGTTTTGGCCGATATCGGGATTCACTATGAGGGCTGGAGCAGGGAGCAAGTGCTCGAGTTTATGCAGGATTACGGACTGGATGAGCAGTATTTTGAGGAAGCCTATCATCAGCTCGTCAATAATCCCGGCATTTTCCTTCCTTATTTTGGAGGCCAGATGCAGTTTGCCAAGCTGCGCGCCAAGGCCGAGCAGGCGCTGGGAGAGGATTTCGACGAGATTGCCTTCCATGATCTGATTCTGCGGTATGGAGCGCCTTCCTTCGATTTCCTCGATCAAAAGCTGGAACTGTATTTGGAGCAGGAACAGCGCGCGGCCGCATAGCCGAATCAAACAAAAAAAGCACCCGGCTCTGGGTGCTTTTTTTGAAATACGCATAACTGGGGCGCCTTTTTCATATGCTGTATCAAAACGAAAAAGAGGGATACGGATGAGAAACGGAGCTTACAGAAGAAGGACAAACCGGGTTGGGGTCGGCAAACGGCAGGTAAACTCTGCGCGCGGCAGTCAGCCGGCGCGCTTTGCGCCAAATAAGCTAAGCATCGCCCCAAAGCAGGCGATTCTATGGGGCGCGATTCTGCTTTTGCTTTTGAGCATTGCCATTGGAACGGGAGGAAAGAGGAAAGAGCAGGCGCCGCTTTCGGCGGTCGTCAAATCAAACGACGTCTCTGCGGAGGAACGGCCTCCGGATGCGGCGCAAAGCCAGGCTGTGATGCTCAAGGTCTGTGTGGAAGGCCAGCTGGAGGAGATGGAGCTGGAGGAATATATCCTGCGCGTCGTCTCTGCGGAAATGCCAGCCTCCTATGATCTTGAGGCGCTCAAGGCGCAGGCGGTTGCCGCGCGCACCTATACGCTGCGCAAAAAACTGGGCGGCGGCTGCAAAAAAATAGAGGGCGCGGAGATCTGCTCGGACCATACGCACTGCCAGGCCTATTGCTCGGAAGAGGATATGAAGAAAAAATGGGGCAATGACTACGAAACCTATCATGGGAAAATCGCGCAGGCTGTCTCCCAGACGGCCGGCCAGGTTCTCGTCTATGATGGGCAGCCCATCAGCGCGCTGTATTTTTCCTCCAGCGGCGGGATGACGGAATCCTCCGAGCATGTATTTGGCGGGCAGGTGCCCTATCTTCAGAGCGTCTCCAGCCCGGGCGAAAGCGATTACGCGGGCGCACAGACCAAAAAGGAGTTTTCCTACGCAGAGGCTGCGGCGCTCATCGCCGAGCAGTACCCGGAGGCTAAAATCACCGCGCAAAACGCAAAAACCGCTATTTCCATTCTCTCGCGCTATGAGAGCGGCAGGGTGGAAAGCCTGAAGCTCGGAGAGACGGCGATATCCGGCGTCAAGGCGCGGCAGCTCTTCGGCCTGCGCTCGGCCAATTTTTCCATCAGCTTTGGGGCGGACAAAATGACGTTCGAGACGGTCGGCTATGGGCATGGCGTAGGGATGAGCCAAGCGGGGGCGAACGCCATGGGAAAAGAGGGAAAAAATTACCGGGAGATCCTGCTGCATTATTATACGGGAGTTGCCCTGGGCAGTGTTTCGGATTTTCTCGAATAAAGGAAAAGCAAATGCGCTTTTCCTTTTTTATTTTTTAAAGAAAAGAATAGGAAAGGCGCCGATCGCGGAAAATAAAAAACAAAGAAGCTCTTTATATCAAGAATCAAAAAATAAAAAAGAGGAAAATACCTGCGGAGGTATTTTTTTTGTGATAAGGGGCAAAATGAAAGCAACGGAGGTGCAGTTATGTTTGAAAATAAGGGACCGAACAAATTTATGGCATTTATGAAAAAACACGGCATTTATTTTGTCGTAGCGGTATGCATTATGGCTGTGGGAACGATTGGCTATTTGGCAGTCTCCTCGAAGGATACGCCGAAGGAACAAGGCGGGCAGAGCGTCCAGAAACAACAGTCGCCGACGCTTGAGGAGCAGATGAAAAGCGCCAGCCCGTCCGTCGCCCCTTCGCCGGCGCAGCCTTCTGCTTCTGCCAGCGAGCAGGCAAAACCGCAGGAGAGCAAGGCGGCAACCAGCGCAAACCAGGGCAAGGTTTATTTGCAGATGCCCCTCAAGGGCGAGATTACCCGGGCATTTTCCGGCGATGATCTGGTCTATAACGAGACCATGAACCTTTGGGCGACGCACAACGGCATCGATATTTCGGCAGCCGAGGATGATGAAGTCAAGGCGGCGATGGCCGGGACGGTCAAGCGCGCCGAGGCGGATAACATTTTGGGCCATGTCGTCATCATCGAGCATTCAGGCAATCAGCGGACGATCTATGCCGGGCTGGAAGAACTGAGCGTCAAGGAAGGCGATAAAGTCAACGCCGGCCAGAAGATTGGCAAAGCGGGAACCCCGCCCTTTGAGCAAAAGGACGGCGCGCATTTGCACTTTGAATATGAGAAGAACGGCGAATTTATCGATCCGGTTTCCGCGATGGAAAAATAGGAAGAACGGCAGGGCATTTTGGCGCCTGCCGTTTTTTTATGCCAAACGCCGGAGGGAAATTGAGAAAAGTTCTTTCAAAACAGCCGGATTTGGTATAGAATAAAAGCAGTGATTACCTAAGGAGGAATAACATGGAATTAGCGAAGCTTCAAAACGGCAGTGATATACGCGGCGTTGCCAGCGAGGGAATCGCCGGGCAGCCGGTCAATTTGACGGACGAGGCTGTTTTTCATCTGGCGGCGGGCTTTATTTGCTGGCTGCAAAAGCGCCTGGGCAAAGAGCAGGTTCGCGTTGGCGTCGGCCGGGATTCGCGCATCAGCGGCCCGCGCATTCTGGAAAATGTCCGCAAAGCGGCGGAGTATTGCGGCGCGGCGCTCTATGATACGGGCCTTGCCTCCACGCCGGCTATGTTCATGTCTACGATTACAGAGGGCTTCGGGTATGACGGCGCCATCATGATCACGGCGAGCCACCTGCCTTTCAACCGCAACGGCCTGAAATTCTTTGTGCAGGAGGGCGGCCTGGAGAGCAGCGATATCAAAGAGGTTATCGCCATTGCGCAAAAAGAGGAGTATCAGAAGGCGGAAGGCGGCTGCTATGAGCAGGTGGATTTCATGACGGTCTATGCCAAAATCCTCGCGGATAAGATTCGCCAGGGGACGGGCAAGGAAAAGCCGCTGGAAGGCGTGAAAATCGTCGTGGACGCGGGCAACGGCGCCGGCGGTTTCTATGTGGAAAAAGTGCTGAAGCCGCTGGGCGCGGATACCGCGGGCAGCCAGTTTTTGGAGCCGGACGGCAGCTTCCCCAACCATATCCCCAACCCGGAAGATAAAGAGGCGGCGGCCTCCATCTCCAAAGCGGTCTTGGATGCGGGCGCAGATCTCGGCGTCATTTTCGATACAGACGTAGACCGGGCAGGTGCGGTGGATTCCAAGGGCGGAATCATCAACCGCAACCGCCTGATTGCGCTCATCAGCGCGATCTTGCTGGAGGAGCATCCCGGGACCACCATCGTTACGGACTCGACGACTTCCAGCGGCCTGGCAAAGTTCATCAAGGCACACGGCGGCATTCACCACCGCTTCAAGAGAGGCTATAAGAACGTCATCAACGAGAGCATCCGCCTGAATCAGGCAGGGCAGGACACCCAGATCGGCATCGAGACCTCCGGCCATGCCGCGCTCAAGGAGAACTATTTCTTGGACGACGGCGCATATCTCGTCACCAAGATCATCATCAAAATGGCGCAGATGGCGGCCAAGGGAGAGAATATCTTCGATTTGATCGCAGATCTGGAAGAGCCCCAGGAGGCCGTGGAATTCCGCCTGTCCATCAAAGCGGAGGATTTCAAGGCATACGGCGCGCAGATCATCGAAGAGTTGACCAAAAAGACGGCGGCTGATGCTAGGTTCATCCCGGCAGAGGATAACCACGAGGGCATCCGCGTTTCGCTGGGCAAGGAAGACGGGAACGGCTGGTTCCTGGTTCGCCTCTCCCTGCACGATCCGATTATCCCGGTCAACGCCGAGAGCGATGAGCAGGGCGGTCTCGGCAAGATCGTCGCGGCGCTTTACGAGCTGATTGGCGGCTATGAGCAGCTGGATCTCGCGCCGATTGAGGCGTTTCTGAAATAGGAGGGGCGCTATGGCAGAGGAGCAGAGCCGCGGGCCGCAGAATGGAGAGCAAATGTCGGGCACTGATAAATTCATGAGCAAAGTGAAGGAGATGGCGGATACTGTCGATAAGACGGTTTCCGAGCAGATCGAGTCCATCAAAATCAAAAGCAAAATCAGCAACCTGAACGACGAGATTGACGATTTTTACCGGAGCATTGGCATCAAAGTCTATCAGTCTGCGGAGGAAAATTTCGCAAAAAGCGATTTTCAGGCTGAAATTCAGAGCATTGGACAGCGCTTTGATGAGATTGAGCAGTATCTGGGCAGGGCCGCGCGCATCCGCGGCGTGGTCATATGCGCCGGGTGCGGCAAGGAATGCCAGCTGGAGGATGAATTTTGCTCCAAATGCGGGCGCAAGCTCAAATAAGCAAAAGAAAAAAGCAGGCATACGCCTGCTTTTTTTATGCGGAAGGCTGTATATGTTTTTGCAAGCATTGAATATTTAAATACAAATGCATATTTTTGATTCTCAAGCAAATGTAATGATTTTTTGCTTTTATATAAGGTGAAATTGGAAATTTGAAAAATATTTTTGAATTTTATTGTTGACAAAGTGGATGAATAAATATACAATAGAGCCAATGAAACAATTTTGAAAGAGACAGGTAAGGAGAAATGGGATTTTTTGAGATCTTAGCAGACTACTATCAATACTTCCTGCAAGGCACGCGCACAACGATCATCGTCGCGCTGTTCACGGTCTTTTTCGGCGCGATTTTGGGCTGTTTCATCGCGCTGATGCGGCTCTCCAAATGCAAGCCGCTGCAGTGGTTCAGCAAGCTGTATATCACAGTCATCCGAGGCACGCCGATGCTGGTTCAGCTGTATATCGTCTATTATCAGCTGGATTTTCTCCCGTATCCCTCGGGCACGCTTTTCGGGGTGGATATGGAGCGGGCGATTCCCTGCATCATCGCGCTTTCCATCAACTCGGCGGCATATATCGCAGAGATCATCCGGGCGGGCATTCAGGCGGTGGATGTCGGCCAGACCGAGGCAGCGCGCTCCTGCGGCATGACTTCTTCCCAGGCGATGCGGTATATCATTTTGCCCCAGGCCATTAAAAACATCCTGCCTGCCATCGGCAATGAGTTTGTAACCATGGTCAAGGAAACTTCCATTGTGCAGTACCTTGGCATCGCGGATCTGATGTATAATAACGGTATCGTCGTTACGGCGACCTATAATCCGCTTCCCTGCTACTATATCTCGGCGCTCATCTATCTGGTGCTGAACGTCGTCCTTGGCAAGGGGCTGAGCATCTTCGAGAGGAGGATGAAAAAAAGTGAAAGATGAAATCATGTTTGAGGTAAAAGGCCTCTGCAAGGATTTTGGCGAATTAAAAGTGCTCAAGGGCATCAACGAGACGTTCTATAAAGGCGATGTCGCCGCCATCATCGGGCCTTCGGGCAGCGGCAAATCCACCTTTATCCGATGCCTGAACCTTCTGGAACAGCCGACTTCGGGGCAGATCGTCTTCGAGGGGAACGAGATTACGGCCAAAGGCTTTGACGTCAACCTGCACCGGCAGAAAGTGGGTATGGTGTTTCAGCAGTTCAACCTGTTCAACAACTTAAGCGTGCTGGATAATGTTACGATTTCCCTGAAGAAAGTGAAAGGCACTTCAAAGGAAGAGGCGGAGAAAAAGGCGATGGCCCTGCTGGAGCGGGTCGGCCTGGCGGATAAAGCGGCGGCCTATCCTTCGCAGCTCTCGGGCGGGCAGAAGCAGAGAATCGCCATCGTCAGAGCGCTGGCTATGGAGCCGGATGTTCTGCTGTTCGACGAGCCGACTTCCGCGCTGGATCCGGAGATGGTAGGCGAGGTATTGCAGGTCATCTCGGATCTCGCAAAAGACGGCATCACGATGGTCGTCGTTACCCATGAGATGGGCTTTGCGCAGAAAGTTGCGACGCGCGTCATGTTCATGGATGAGGGAGTCATCGCAGAGGAGGGCTCGCCCGCGGATATTTTCGAGCATCCGCAGAACCCCAGAACAAAAGAGTTCTTGTCTAAAGTTATCAATGTAATTTAATAAAGCAAATTATTTAAAATTTTGGAGGATACTATCATGTTGCACACGACCAACCCTGAAATCCTGTTCCTCAAACAGGAAGACGTTGTCAAAGCCGGCCTTCTGGATATGAAGCAGATCCTGGAAGTTACGGAGAAGACGTACTCCCTGCTGGGCCAGGGGCACATCAAAAACCCGCCCAAGACCAACACCAGCATTCCCGATAAGGCAAACTGGCAGTCGTTCTTCAACTCCATGCCCAGCTATATCGGCGGCGATGTGAACATCGCGGGCATCAAGTGGGCAGCGGAATCCAAGAAGAACGCCACCATCCCCGGCATTCCCTACGGCATCGATATCTCCATCCTGAGCGATCCCGAGACGGTGCTCCCATTCTGCATCCTGGACGGCACGCTCATCACCGCAATGCGCACGTCCGCAGTCGGCGGCGTGCTGGCGAAATACACGGCGCCCTCCAATACCGAGACGGCGACGCTGGTCGGCGCAGGTGTCATCGGCCGCACCATGCTTTCTGCACTGCATGAAGCGCTGCCGCAGATCAAGACTATGTATCTGGCAGATCTGGAGATCGCAAAGGCAGAGGAGCTTGCCAAGGAATACAGCGAGAGCCTGGGCGTCGAGATCATCCCGACGACGGATGCCAAAGCTGCTGCGCTCAAATCCCAGCTCATCGTAGGCGAGACGACAGCCCGCACGCCGATTATCGATAAATCCTGGCTGACACCCGGCTGCGGCCTGGTTACTATGCACACCGCTGAGGTGAGCGACGAAGTGATTCTGGCGGCAGAGAACATCGCGGCAGACTACTGGACGCAGATGAGAACGCATGCCAACCCGCTGGCGCGGCTGAGCCAGGAAGGCAAGCTGGATGAGAGCGGCATCATCGATTTGTGCGAACTCGTGCTGGGCAAGAAGAAGCTGCGCACCAGCGACGATCAGTTCGTCATGTCCGCATCCCTGGGCCTGGGCGCGCTGGATATCATGATCGGCTATCAGATGTATCTGAACGCGACCAAGATGGGCATCGGCACCAAAGTTGCGCTTTGGGATAACCCCCTTTGGGAATAAAAAATACGATTAAAACGAGGTAAAATAAGATGAAAAAGATTTTAGCACTGGTTATGGCAGCGCTGGTTCTCGTGGGCTGCGCCGCTTGCGGAAAGAAAGAAGAAAAATCCAAGATTGAGCAGATTAAGGAAGCGGGCGAGCTGGTCGTCGGCACTTCGGCAGACTATCCTCCCTTCGAGTTCCATGTGGAAATTGACGGCAAGGATACCATCGTCGGCCTGGATATGGCAATGTGCCAGTATATCGCGGATGATCTTGGCGTAGAGCTGAGAGTCGTGGATATGGCGTTCGACAACCTGGTCATGAGCCTGCAGAAGGGTGAGTTCGACCTGGTCGCGGCCAGCATGAGCAAGGATGAAAAGCGCGAGAAGGCCATCGATTTTACGGACGTCATCTACTACACGGATACGGTTCTGGTAACAAAGAAAGAAAACGCTGATAAGTTCAAAACCACAGAGGATCTGAAGGGGCACAAAATCGGTGCGCAGTCCGGCACGTCGCAAATGGATAAGGCGGTCGAGTTCGTCGGCGAGGACAATGCAGTCGGCCTGACCAAGCAGCAGGATCTGATACTGGAAGTACAGAACGGGAAAATCGAAGGAACGCTGATTGAGGCGCTGGTCGCAGACGCATATGTGGCGGCAAACCCGGATCTGGTGGTCTGCAACATCGGTGTGGCGCGGACGGAATACAGCGGCATCCGCATTGGCGTAGAAAAGGGAGAAGAGGAGTTCGTGGAATACCTCAACGGGATCATTGCAGAGATGCAGGAAAAAGACCTGATTTCTAAGTATACGCTGGAAGCACAGAAGCTGGCCGGCATGGAGTAAGGAGATAACACATGCCGCAGCTAAGCAAACGTGTCGATACATTTACAGATTCCGTAATCCGCAGGATGACGCGCATCAGCGACGCGAGAGAGGGGAGCATTAACCTCTCGCAGGGGTTCCCGGATTTCGACCCGCCGCAGGCGCTGCTGGACGCCCTGGCCCAAATGGCAGGGGGCGGAGAACAGCATCAGTATTCCATCACCTTCGGTTCGGAAAACCTGCGCAGCTGTATCGCGAAAAAGTATTCGCCGATATTCGGCTATGACATTGATCCGGAAACCGAGATCGTCGTAACCTGCGGCTCGACCGAAGCCATGATGGCCGCCATGATGACGATCTGCAACCCCGGCGATAAGGTGATCGTGTTCAGCCCGTTTTATGAAAACTACGGCGCAGACGCGATTCTAAGCGGGGCGGATCCCATCTATGTTCCGCTCAATCCGCCCGAGTTCGGCTTTGACCGGGGCGTGCTGGAAGCCGCATTTGCACAGGGGGCCAAGGCCATCATCGTGTGCAATCCTTCCAACCCCTGCGGCAAAGTGTTCAGCCGGGAGGAGCTGGAATATATTCTGGAGCTGGCTGAGAAGTACGATGCATTTGTCATCACGGATGAAGTATACGAGCATATCGTGTTCCCGCCCTATCAGCACATCGCGGCTGCTTCTCTGCCCGGCGGCAGAGAGCGGGTCATCACCTGCAATTCGCTTTCCAAGACTTTCTCCATCACGGGATGGCGGCTGGGCTTTATGATTGCCCGGGCAGACGTGGCGGAAAACGTGAAGAAGGTGCACGATTTCCTGACGGTAGGCGCGCCTGCGCCCCTGCAGGAAGCTGCCTGCGCAGGGTTTGCCCTGGGCCAGGATTACTACGATGAGCTGGCGGAGACATACGGGAAGAAGCGCAAGATTTTCATGGACGGCCTGGATGCCATTGGGCTCAAGCATACCGTTCCCCAGGGTTCGTATTTCATCATGGTGGATATTTCGGATTTCCTCAAGTTGGAGAAATTCCAGGGCTGGACGGATTTGCAGTTCTGCGAGTGGATGGTGGAGGAAGTCGGCGTGGCGGCGGTGCCCGGCTCGAGCTTTTTCCGCGAGCCCATCAACCACCTGATTCGCCTGCACTTTGCCCGGAGTGAAGATTCTCTGCGCGAAGCGCTGAACCGGCTGAGCAAACTGGCGGATTATCTCAGAGCATAGAAATGGATTGCCTGCAAAGGGCGCGCCAAACAAAGGCGCGCTCTTTTTTGCGGGCTCTTTCGAAAACAGTGGAAAATTCCGCCGTTGTGTGATAGAATAAATAAGCATGAAGGCATTGCCGGGCGCACGGAAAAGCTGGGGCAAACAGCGCCGCAAAAGAGAAAAAGCCCTTGACATTGCCGAAAAGAAGTGATATGATAACTTCGTTAAGCAGAAACTACCCGTTTCTCACCTGCCGGCAAAGGCTAGGCATGGTTCTTTGGAAAGAACAGTACTGCGGGTAGGTTTTGCCCGCAGTTTTTTTATTGCAAGGCGCGCAAAGGCGCAGGGAGAGAAGGAGGGAATTTTCATAGCTAACGATCTACTCATCAATGAACAGATCCGCGACCGCGAGGTGCGCGTGATTGGAGAAAAGGGCGATCAGCTGGGTATTTTGGAGATTGCAGCAGCGCAAAAGCTGGCGGATGACGCCGGGCTGGATCTCGTCAATATCTCCCCCAAAGCGGTGCCGCCGGTTTGCAAAATTATGGATTACGGCAAATACCGCTTTGAGCAGGGCAAGAAGCAAAAGGAAGCCAAGAAAAACCAGAAGACCACAACCCTTAAGGAGATGCGCCTTTCTGCCACCATCGACACCCATGATATGGAAGTCAAGGCGAAAAACGTCGCAAAATTCCTTGCGGGAGGAGATAAGGTAAAAGTATCAATTCGTTTCCGGGGCAGACAGCTCAGCCATACGGAAAACGGGCTGACTGTCATGAATACGTTTTTGCAGATGCTGGGCGACAAGGTTGCCGTTGAAAAGCCGGCCAGGATGGAAGGCCGCAGCATGTTCATGATACTTGCACCAAAGAATTAACCTAGAGAGGAGGGCATTTCGATGCCAAAAATGAAAACTCACAGAGGCGCCGCCAAGCGTTTCAACGTTACCAAAAGCGGCCGGATCAAAAGAAGCCAGACAAACAAGCGCCACCTTCTGAACGGGAAAACCACAAAGCGCAAGAGAAGCCTGAGAAAGGGCGTCTATATGGTCGAGGCTGGCGAGAAGAATATGAGGGAGCTGCTTCCTTATAGCTAGGCCCGCAGCTTTGGAAAACGTGATTTAGGAGGAATTTTACTATGGCAAGAATTAAGAGAGCCGTAAACGGCCATAAAAAACGCAGAAAAGTATTTAAAGCAGCCAAGGGATACTATGGCGCAAGACACAGACAGTACCGCACGGTAAAGCAGGCGGTCATGAAGTCCAACTGGTATGCATACCGCGGCAGAAAGCAGAAAAAGCGCGATTTCCGCTCTTTGTGGATCACCAGAATCAACGCGGCTGCGCGCAGCAACGGCCTGAGCTACTCCAAGATGATCAACGGCCTGAAGCTTGCGGGAATCGAAGTCAACCGCAAAATGCTGGCAGAGCTGGCAGTCAATGATGCGGCGGCGTTCGCACAGCTGGCTGAAGTGGCCAAGAGCAAGCTGGCATAACAAAACCGGAGGGAGCTTTCCCTCCGATTTTTTATGGACAAGAGGCAGAGGAAAAAGGAGCGGCGGAGTGGAACAGATCACCAGCACGAAAAACGAATATGTCAAATTGCTGCGCAGCCTGAAGCAGAAAAAAGGCCGGGAAGAAACTGGGCTGTTTTTGGCGGAGGGCGATAAATGCGCGGCAGAGGCGCTTGACAATGCCAAAGTGCAGGCACTGCTGACGACGCAGGAGCAGCATCCGCTGGCTATTCAGGCAGAGCAGAAGGGCGTTCGGGCGGTTTTGGTTTCCCAGGCAGTGATGGAGGCGGTTTCGGATGTTAAGACGCCCCAGAGCGCAATCGCCGTCGTTCAAAAACAGCAGGGCAGGCTGCCGGAGCAGGGGCTCTTTGTGGCGCTGGAGGACGTGGCGGATCCGCAGAACGTCGGGACGATTCTTCGCACGGCAGACGCCGTGGGCGCGGCGGGCGTACTGCTCTCCGGCAAATGCGCAGACTATACCTCTCCCAAAGCTGTGCGCGCGGCGATGGGCAGCACCTTTCATTTGCCGGTGGAAGTTGCGCAGGATTTTCAGGGCAGGCTGAGCGCGATGAAGAAGGCGGGCGTGCGCCTGCTGGGCGGGCATTTGCAGGGTGTGCAGACCATGCCGGGCCAGCGGGAGAACCTCTGCGTCATCATTGGCAACGAGGCCAGGGGCATGAGCCCGGACGCCGCGCGGCTCTGCGATTATCTGGTGAAAATTCCCATCTATGGAAAAGCCGAAAGCCTGAACGCGGCCGTGGCCGCAGGAATTTTGCTCTATCGGTGCAAAGAGGGGAGATAGCGGGGGAAATTCGCAAAACCTCTTGCAGGAACAAATTCCATGTGCTAGAATGAAACAAACGAAATGCAAAGACGAGGCAAAGTATGCCAGAGCCCGGAAAGAGAGCATCCGCCACCGGCTGAAAGCGGGAGCAAACCACTGGCAGAAATTTCACCTTCGAGCAGCGCTACTGATAAGTAGGCGGCGCCGGTTTCAGACCGTTACCATGAAAGAGGCCAAGAAATTGGTGAATTCGGGTGGTACCGCGGAGTATGAGCTTCGCCCTGTGAGGGCGGGCTTTTTTTATTTTCCCGGTTGGCCCGTGTCAATATGAGAAGTCGGAGAAGAAAAAATGGATAACCACGAGAAAATTTTACAAGAGGTTCGCCAGGCTCTTTCCGAGCTGCGGCAGGAAGAAAAAGCAGCCGGGCAGGAGGCGCTGGGCCGTTTGCAGGAGCTGCGGGTCAAATATTTGGGCAAAAAGGGCGAGATCACCCAGATGATGAAGCAGATGGGGGCGCTGCCCAAGGAAGAGCGGCCCAGCTTCGGGCAAAAGGTCAACAGCCTGCGCCAGAAGGTGGAGGAGGCGTTTGAGCAGCGCAAAGGCGAGCTGGAGGCGCATCTCAAAGAGAAGAAGCTGGCGGCAGAGCGGATCGACGTTACGCTGGAAAAGTCCGAGGCAGGCATGGGCGGCGTGCACCCGTTGACCAAGGTTTACCGCCAGGTGCGCGGCATTTTCGAGGGAATGGGCTTCCAGGTAGTCGAGGGGCCGGAGATTGAGTTTGACAAATACAACTTTGAGATGCTCAATATCCCAAAGGATCACCCGGCCAGGGATATGCAGGATACTTTCTATGTAACAGACGACATTGTGCTGCGCACGCACACTTCTCCCGTGCAGATTCGCACGATGCTGGGGCATAAGCCGCCCATCCGGGTCATCTGCCCAGGGCGCGTTTACCGCACGGACGACGTGGACGCGACGCATTCGCCTGTGTTTAACCAGATCGAGGGGCTTGTCATTGATAAGGGAATCACCTTTGCAGATCTCAAGGGGACGATCAATACCTTCCTGCGGAAGCTTTACGGCGAGCAGACTAAGACCAAGTTCCGCCCCGGCTTCTTCCCGTTTACAGAGCCAAGCGCAGAGGTAGACGCAACCTGCTCGCTCTGCGGCGGCAAAGGCTGCCCGGCCTGCAAGGGCGCGGGCATGGTGGAAGTGCTGGGATGCGGCATGGTCAACCCCAAAGTGCTGGAAAACTGCGGGCTGGACCCGGAAGTCTATTCGGGATATGCGTTCGGCTTGGGGCTGGATCGGCTGACCAACATCAAATACGGCATCACGGATATCCGCCTGCTCTATGAGAGCGACGTGCGGTTCCTGCGGCAGTTCAGATAGGGAGGAAGAGAAGATGAAAGTACCATTCAAATGGCTGAAAGATTATATTGAGATCCCGGTTTCTGCCGAGGAGTTCGCGGATGCGATGATCATGACGGGCAACGGCGTCGAGGGCATTGAGGAGCGCGGCGCAGAGATCCGCGACGTTCTGGTGGGCAAAATCGTCAAGCTGGAAAAACACCCGGATGCGGATCGGCTGCAAATTTGCAGCATTGACATCGGAAGAGAAGAGCCTTTGCAGATCGTAACCGGGGCGGATAACGTGTTTGAGGGCGCGCTGGTTCCTGTTGCAATGGTGGGCTGCCACCTTCCAAACGGCATGCACATCAAAAAAGGCAAGCTGCGCGGCGTCGCATCGCTGGGCATGCTCTGCTCTGGCGAGGAGCTTTGCCTGAAGGAATCGGATTATCCCGGCGCAGGCGTCTATGGCATCCTGATTTTGCAGGATGGGCAGCCGGGGCAGGATGTGCGCGAAGTGCTCATGATGGATGACAAAGTGATTGAATTTGAAGTCGGCGCAAACCGGCCGGATTGCCTTTCGGTGATCGGCATTGCCCGGGAAGGCGCCGCGGCGCTGAGAGAGAGCATCTCTCTGCCCGAGCCCAAATTTGGCGAGAGCGAGGGCGATATTTCCGAATATGTCAAAGTGACGGTGGAAAATGAGGAGCTTTGCCCGAGGTATATGGCAAGGGCGGTGAAGAACGTCAAAATCGGCCCTTCGCCAAAGTGGATGCAGGAGCGGCTCTCGGCGGCGGGCGTTCGCCCCATCAGCAACATCGTGGATATCACCAACTTCGTCATGCTGGAAACCGGGCAGCCTATGCACGCTTTTGATGCGGCGGATATCCGAGGGAAAGAGATCGTCGTGCGCCGGGCAAAGGAAGGCGAGAAAATCGTCACGCTGGATGGAAAAGAGCGGGGGCTTTCCGCTTCCATGCTGCTCATCTGCGACGGGCAGGGGCCGATTGGCATTGCAGGCGTGATGGGCGGAGAAAACTCCGAGATTCGCGAGAATACCACCACGGTCGTCTTTGAATCGGCAAAGTTCATGTACGGCAATATCCGGCAGACCTCCCGGGGCCTTGGCCTGGCGACGGAGGCCTCCATGCGCTATTCCAAGGGCGTGGATGCGGCCAACTGCGAATATGCCCTGCACAGAGCCTGCCAGCTGGTAGAAGAGCTGGGCGCGGGCGAGATTGTCGGCGGCGAGGTGGATATTCTCTCGGAGGATTTGAGCGAGAAAGTCATCGAGACGACGGCCGAGAGTGTCAACGCGCTGTTGGGCGCGGAGATTTCCGCAGAGGAGATGCGGCAGTGCCTGGAGCGCGCGTTTATCAAAACCGAGCTTTCCCAGGGCAAGATCACCTGCCATATCCCGCATTTCCGCGGGGATATGTATGGCAAGGCGGATGTGGCCGAGGAAGTGGCGCGCATCTATGGATACGACAACATCCCCGAGCGCACGGGCGCGGGCCAGATGATGCATGGCCTGCCGGCCAGCCTGGAGCCCGAGCAGGATGCGCTGCGCACTTACCTGGCGGCGGAAGGGTATTTTGAATCCGTTACATACTCTTTCCTGGGCGAGCAGGATTTCGATAAGCTGGAACTGCCGGCAGAGCATATGCTGAGAAAGGCGGTGCGCATCAAAAATCCGCTGGGAGACGATAAGGCGCTGATGCGGACGACGCTGGCGCCGGATATGCTTGCGGTGATGAGCGCAAACCTCAAGCGGAAGAACAAACAGGTGAAGCTCTATGAGATGAACAAGGTCTATCTGCCCGAAAATCTGCCGCTGACAGATACGCTCCCGGATGAGCGGCGTATGCTGGCGCTCTGCATGAGCGCAGATGCAGGAGATTTTTACGCGATGAAGCGCGTGGTGAAAAACCTGTTCGATATTCTGCGCGTGCCCGGTTTCGATGTCGCGGCGGGCGGGGAAAGCTTCCTGCACCCCGGCAGAAAAGCAGAGATTTTTGCGGGCGAGCAGAAGGTCGGCCAGATGGGCGAGATCGCGCCGGAAGTGCAGAAGAATTTCGAGCTGCCCATGCGCGTTTACTATGCTGAAATCGATCTGAAGAGCCTGTTTGCGCTCATGCAGGGGGAGATCAAGTTTGCGCCGCTGCCCAAATACCCGGCTCTGGAGCGGGATATTGCGGTCATTCTGGCGGAGGAGGCAGAGGCGGGAAGCGTGGCCAAGTGCATCCGCAAAAACGGCGGGAAACACCTGGAGAGCGTGGAGCTGTTCGATGTGTACCGCGGCGGCCAGCTGGAAGAGGGGCAAAAATCCCTGGCCTATTCGCTGGCATTCCGCTCGCCGGATACGACGCTGACGGACGAGGCCATCGCCAAGAACATGGAGAAAATTCTCAAAGCTCTTTCGGAGGAATTCGGGGCGACGCTGAGAGAATGAGCCAAAAAGGGCGCCGGGAAGCCGGCGCTCTTTTTCTGCCGTGGCAGAGATGGGGGATTGGATACAAAATTGCAAAGTCCGCTTCTTGCAAAGAATGGGCAGATATTGTATGATTAAGAAAATTGCGAACATGGAGCAGGGTAAATATGGAAAATAATCAAAATCAAGGCCAGCAGAACTGGCAGGCAAACGCACCCTATGGGCAGCCGCCTTATACCCAGGGCTATCAAAACCAGCCCTATGGCCAGCAGCCCTATTATCAGGGCGGCTATGGGCCAAACCAGCCTGAGCAGGGCAAGGGCCTCGGGATTGCGGGAATGGTCTGCGGCATCCTCAGCCTTTTGCTGATTTTTGCGTTCATGCCGCTGGGAATTGGATGCGGCATTGCAGGGCTCGTCATGAGCATCATCGGCAGAAAGAAAAATAACAAAGACGGCATGGCGCTGGCAGGCATCATCACCTCTTCGATTGGCCTTGGGCTGAGCGTCCTGCTGATTATTTTGGCCGTGATTTTGGTGGGTGCGGCATTTGGCGCTTACGGATTTGAATATTTCGATTATTTCCTGAATGCGGCCCAGGTGGCGGCATTGGGAGCGGGGTTGATTCTATAAAAGAGAGGCGCCGGGGGCAAAGCGGCAGGAACTGCCATTTTTCCCCTGCCGCGCCTCTTTTTTTGCGCGGAAACGTGTGTTATAATAGTCTCACATGGGCCGAGCTAGGCTTGGCCGGGCAAGCACGAAAGATGAGAGAAAAAGGAGAGCGCAGATGGGGCGCATCAAGTTAGTCGTTTTTGATTTGGATGGGACGCTGGCAGATACCCTGCCGGATATTGCCGGAGCGTTGGAAAAAGTAACGGCAAAATATGGAGCATATGGGGATTTGCAGCAGCTCGTCCGAAAGAGCATCGGCAATGGAGCAAGGAAGCTGGTAGAGCGCGTGTTTGACGCCCTGGGAATTTCAAAGGAAAACCTCGAGGCAGATCTGGCCGAATACCGCGCGCTTTACGCAAAAGACAGCTGCATCGATACAGTGCTCTACCCGAACACGATCAAGGTCTTGGAGGAGCTGAAAAAGCGCGGCATCATGATGACTGTCGCCACGATGAAACCCCGGGAATCTACGAAGGAAGTGCTGGAAAAGCTGGGCATTGCGGATTATTTTTCCCTGGTGCTCTCGGCAGACGACATGCAGGCGCCCAAGCCGGATCCCTGGAGCGTCTATACCTGCGCAAAGCATGCCGGCGTTTTGCCGGAGCAGGCGCTGATGATCGGCGATTCTATGACGGATGTCGGCGCGGGCAAGGCCTCGGGGGCGGTGAGCGTGGCTGTGCTCGGAGGGTATTCCAACCGTGAAAAGATGCTGAGCAGCGGCGCGGATTATCTTGTGGAAGAGATTGGCGCGCTGCTCCCAATTTTAGATGAACTGGACGAAAGATAACAGTATGGTGCAGAGAACAAGGCCGAGGGTTCGGCGAGGCAGAAGACAATTCCATATCGATCCGAAACTGATCTGGATTACCGCAGGCGTTTTGGCGGCGATCATTTTGGCGGTTGTGCTCATTTCCGTTCTCTCTGTGAAGACTTTTACAGCAGAGCAGGGGACGATTTCCTTTTCCAAAAATTCCAGCGGCGTGGTCATCCGCAAGGAGACGCTGTATAAAGCGGATAACTACGGGAAAACCGAGTTTATTGCGCAGGAAGGCCAGGTTGTAACCAAGGGAACGCCCATTGCCGATGTCTATAGCTGGGATTATAACGATAAGGATTATGACGAGTTGAAAAAACTGCAGGAAACCATCATGGATTACCAGCAAAACAACGTCTATTCCAGCATTCGCTCGGAGGATCTGGAGCACCTTAACGCGATGATCGACGAAAAGACCGCAGAGATCCGCGCGATTGTCAAGGGAGAGGCCGAGGGCAACCTTCTGGTGCTCAATAAAGAGCTGGAAAAGCTGATGGATGAGCGGGCGGCCGTGCTGCGGGATTCCATCAAGCAGGATGATCAGCTCAAGGCGTTTTACGATCAGGAAACTGCGCTCAAGGCCAAGATAGACAACTGGAAACAGACGATTTTGGCCGAGGAGGACGGCGTCGTCAGCTTCCATTTTGACGGCACGGAGATTTTGCTGACGCCGGAAAACATGACAAAGCTGACCGTCAAGAATATCAATGACATTTTGCAGGGCAAATCCAGCTATACCAGCACAGAGGCAACAGCCAGCCGCGCGCTTTATCGGCTGGTCAGCCAGAATGAATGGTATGTCGTGATGATCTGCGATGAGAAAGTGCCGGAATTTGAGAACAACTCGGCTTTTCAGGTGGAGTTCTCCTATGGAGAGGACTATAAATACACCGCCACCATCTATGGGCACAACTCGGAATCTGGCAAGGAGATCTACTACCTGGCTTTCAGCCAGCCTGTGGACAAGCTGCTGCTGGCGCGGCAGGTGGAATTCAAAATCTCGGCAGACTATGTGGGCATCAAGGTTCCGGTTTCGGCTGTCAAAACCAAAGACGGCGTAACCGGCGTATACTATAAAAATGAAGAGGGCAAGAAGGTTTTCGAGCCCGCGGCAGTGCTGATCCGGCAGGATAAGGAGTGCATCATCGAGCCTGTGGATCTGCGCTCGAAACTGGATGTCGGCAGCGAGATATATGCTTGAGATGAGGCGGAAAAATGAGCGTTAGGGAAACTATCCAGGAAGTTTTGGGGGAGATTGCGCAGAGCGCGCGGAGAGCCGGCAGAAAGCCGGAGGAAGTGCAGTTGCTTGCTGTGAGCAAAACCGTAGAGGCAGAGCGCATCCAGCAGGCCATCGATGCGGGTCTTACCGCTTTCGGTGAGAACCGTGTGCAAGAATGGAAAGAAAAGTATGAAATTTTGCCAAAAAATATCTCCTGGCATATCATTGGACGATTGCAAAAAAATAAGATAAAGTATATAATAAACAAAATAGAGCTGTTGCATTCGCTTTGCACGCTGGAAGCCGCGCAGGAGATAGAGCGCCTCTCGGCCAGGGAAGGCGTGCAGACAAACTGCCTGGTGCAGGTCAACATCGGCAGGGAGGAGAGCAAAGCGGGCGTAGAGCAGGAGGAACTGGAGCGCTTTTTGGAGCAGCTTCAAGGGTTTGCGCATCTCAAAGTGCAGGGGCTGATGGCCATTGCGCCTTTTGCGGAAAACCCGGAAGACGTCCGCCGCTATTTCGCAGCAATGCGGGAGCTTTATGAAAAAATGCCAAACGAGGGCAACCTGGAGCGTAAATTTCTCTCGATGGGAATGTCGGGGGATTATAAAATTGCGATAGAAGAGGGAGCCAACATCGTGCGGGTTGGTTCAAAAATTTTCGGCGCACGGGATTACCACTAAACGGAGGAAATGAAACATGGCAAAGAATTTCTGGAAAAAGGCTTTTGGGCCTCTTGGCGGCAACGACGACGAGGAATACTACGAGGACGATTTGCTGGACGAAGAGGAAGACCAGGAGTACGAGGAAGAGGCTGATCAGCAGGAGCCGATGTATGAGGAGCCCAACTTTTCAAGAAGAAGGAACAAGGTGATTTCTATGCCTGAGAACAGGACAAGCGGTGATACCCAGATGAAAATGATCATTTTCCGCCCGACTTCCTACGACGAGACCCAGAGCGTCATCGACAGCCTGAAGGCCAGAAAGCCCATCATTGTGAACCTGGATGAGATCGACGTGGCTGTTGCACAGCGCATTTTGGATTTCATCAGCGGCGCGGTTTATGCCCTGGGCGGGGATATCAAAAAAGCGGCGCGCAATATCTTTGTCGTGGCACCTTCCAATGTGGAAGTTACGAGCAACATGGCAAACGAGCGCTCCACGATGGATTTCGACGTCGGCGATCTCTAGACCTTGGGGATAGGAGAGAAATATGGAACTGACAAAAGCATATATCGATATGGCAAAGTTCGAGCAGAAGCGCGGCCGATATGATGCCCAGGAAGTGGATGTCTTTTTGGACGGCGTGGCCGCAGAGGCCGAGCGCCTGCAAAACGAGCTGAAAGAGGCAAAAGAGCAGCTGGAGAAATACCGCAGCATGGAGGGCGCTCTGGCGTCCGTCATGGTTACGGCAGAGGCCAATGCAAAAAAGGTCGAGGAAGAGGCGGCAAAGAAGGCCGATGAAATTCTGAGCCAGGCAGAGGAAGAGGCGGCGAGGGTGCGCGATTCCATCGCCGAGCAGGAAGCTTCTTTAAGAGAGCAGTATCAGAGCCAGAAAGAAGCGCTCATCCAGGAAGTGGAACAGCTTTCTCAATTCTCCAAAGAGTATCGCAGCGCCATGCGCGAAAAGCTCGAAGGCCTTTTGGAGCAGCTCCAGGATTCGCCTGCGCAGCAGGAAAACGGCGGGATTGACCTGGGGGATATCCTGAAAAATCTGCCCGAGACAGACAGCGAACTCAAGGCCATGATCGATGAATTGATCTAGAAAAAGACGGCAAATAGAAGCCGGCAGAACACCGCGATGCTCTGCCGGTTTTTTTGATAGCCGGCTTTTTAGAAACGGGCAAAAAAAGAGCAGCCATTCGCTGCTCTTTTTTTATGATCATTCGCCGGCGTAGGTAATGCCGATCTGCTTATTGTCGGGATGCACCGCGATCCAGGTGTTGCCCGGCTTTAAGATGATGGGCAGGCCGCTCTCGTCGTAATACTGGGTGGAATCATCCAGGCTTTTGCGCTCCCAGGAGCCGGAAATATGCTTGCCGCCGATGAAAAACTCGCATTTGCCCTCGCCGACCATCTCCACCATCCGGCGGCCGCCGTCGTTGTTGCGCACATACGTCTCTGCATACTGAACAATCAGGTTCTGCACGGAGAGGGGTGCGGTAGTCGTAGTCTGTTTGCCGTCCTCGTCTTCGGAAACTGTGCGGACCTCGAAGGCTTTTCCCTTTTCATAGCGGAAGAACTTGTCCTTGGCGGAATCATACTGGAACGTTACGAAATTCTCCACGCTGGTTACATAGGGCAGGCTGACGGTATCCACGGTTTTGCCGGTATAGCTGGGCGCATCGCTGAAGGAGAACTGGATGCGGTTATTGGGCGTGTAGTCGTAGAGCTCCTCGTCAATCTTGCCGAGATCTGTATAAACGTTATGCGGCGCAGAGCGGGATTTATCGCGCCAGAAGTAGTCGTTGTAAGTTCCCTTGATGCCGTCCACCCGCAGTTTGATATACTTGGTGGAAGAGCCATAGATATAGGAGGGAGAATTGGGATCATCCGGGCCGCCGTAGTGAACCAGCGGGGAATCCCACTCTTTTTGCATGTTGATATAGTATAGGCGTGCCGAGCGGATAGGGCCGGCGACACTGGGTTTCTGGTCGTTGAAGATGCACATGAACCGGGTGATATCGCCCTCAGCCATGGCCTCATAGATGATATCCGCCTGCTGCAAACCCGTCTGCGGCCGAGCCTGCGACTGGTTTTCTATCATGACGGAGATGGGCTTATACTCCGGCGGCGCATCGTAAGCCGTGCCGGTCGTGGGAGAATAGTAGACGGTGGGATCAGAAGAAGGCTCCTCCGATGCGGCAACCGTCGGAGAGGGCAGAACTTCCTGGCTGGCTTCCGGCTGTTGTTCTGCGCCGCAGGAGAAGAGCAGCGGCAGGCAGAGCAGCGCCAAAACAAAAGTGAGCGCTTTTTTCATAAGATAAGGTACCTCCTCTTTGGGTTTACAGATTCATTTTAGGGGATTGCAAACCTTCTGTCAATGAACCGGGCATAATTTCCCGGCGCGCAGAATAAGAATGAGTAGAATAAAACAAAAGGAGAAACTGCCATGAGCGGATATGAAGAAATCAGGAGACTCGATGCCCGGCCGCATAAAGTGATCATCGAGGGCAGGGAGCGCATTACCATTACCTCGGTTGAGGATGTGGATAGCTTCAACGAAAATGAGGTGATTTTCCTCACCGGGCTTGGGATGATGACGGTCATCGGAGAAGAGCTGCATATTGCAAAGCTGAACCTGGAAGAGGGCGAGCTTGTGATAGACGGGCAAATCCAGGCGGCGGACTACGCCGACCACGAGGAGATCCGCATGAACAAGGGCGGGATTTTCTCCAAGATTTTTAAATAATGGAAGGCACATTAAGCCAGCCCTATCTCTTTGCGGCGGCGATGTATGTCGGGATACTAGGGGCGGCAATTTACTTCTTGCTCTCCTGGCTTGGAAAGATTCTGCAAAAGCGGGCATGGCAGATCGTCCTGGATATTCTCTACTCTCTTTTGGTGCTGGCCGCTATGGCAGGCATGCTCTATCTGGTGGCGGATTTAAAGGTCAGGGGTTTCTATTTCATCGGTGCCGGGCTTGGTTTTGCCATTTATTGCCTGGGAATAAAGCCTGCGCTGGGCTGTATTTGTAAACTTCTCAGGCCCAAGGGAAAATCAAAGAGCAAATAGTTGACAAAGCATAGCAAAAACCTCTAATATAGAGTTAAACTCCGATTTAGAGGTTTTTCGTATGCAGGAAAGAAACGCTGCTCCGGCAGAAGAGATAAAAGAAGAGCGTGCAAGCCAGGAAAAGGCGCAGAAAAAGCCCGCGTGGCGCCTTTCCCAAAGGAAAAAAGCGCTGATTCGCTGGGCGATTTTGGGTGTTGTGGTTGTCTATGCGGGCATTACGCTGGCCATGCAGCAGCGCACGATTAGTATGCAAAAGCAGGAAGCCAAAGAGCTGCAGGAAAGGCAGGAGCAAATGCAGCAGGATTTGGAATTTCTCAAGGAGAAAGAGGCTTATACCGGGACGGATGCCTATATCGAGCGGGCGGCCAGAGAGAAGTTTGGCTGGGTAAAAGACGGGGAGATCATCTTCCGCAAGCAGGAAGACGCCCAGGGCGGTGAGGATACCGCGGCGCCTTCCCAGCCGGATTCCAGCGCCCCTGCGGAGGAATAGGAGCGATGCAGAAAGAGTTTGCGATCGATATTGGGACAAATTCCATCCGTCTGCTTTATGCCCAAATCGAACAGGGTAAGCTGTGCACTGTCAAAAAGCTGGTCAATACTGTGCGCACGGGCGAAGGCGTCAATGCCAGCGGCAGATTATGCGAGGCGGCCATCCGGCGGACGGTTGAGGGCATTGCTGAATTTGTGCGCCAGGCAAAGCAGTGGGGCGCAGAAGAAGTTTTGGCATTTGCCACCAGCGCTGTGCGCGATGCGCAGAACGGCCAGGCATTCGTAGAGCGCGTTTGGCAGGAATGCAGCGTTAAGGTGCAGATTTTGCAGGGAGAGCAGGAAGCCATCTGCGGAATCACAGGAGCGCTGGGCGGAAAAGAGCAGGGAGCTATCATCGATATCGGCGGCGGCAGCACGGAAGTCGCGGTAATGCGGCAGGGAAAGCTGGCCAGCGCAGACAGCGTCAATATCGGCTGTGTCCGCGGGCTGGAGCTTTTTGCGGAAGAGGAGTACGAAAAGCTGATCGCATGGGCAAAAGATGCTTTTTTGGAATTAAATCTGAAGGAATTGCCCAAACTATATGCGATAGGCGGAACGGCAACAGCTCTGGCCGCCATCGACCTCGGGCTGGAAACATATGATCCAGGCAAAGTCGATGGGCACGAGATTGCGGCGCAGCGTCTGGAAGCTCTGATGGGCGAGATTTTGGGGCTTTCAAAGCAGGAGCGCATCCAGCGGATGTGCCTGGATGGCGGCCGCGCGGAAGTCATCGTATATGGCCTTGCGGTGCTGCTGGGATTTTGCCGGGCTTACCGTGTTTCAGACATTACCGTGAGCGAGGCGGATAACCTGGAAGGGTACGTTTTACTCAGGCGCATGGGAGCGCTGTGAAAAATCTCTTGACATTGAGCCGCTCATATCATATAATAATAAATGTCGCAGTAATGCGAGATAATAACGCGGGGTAGAGCAGTTTGGTAGCTCGTCGGGCTCATAACCCGGAGGTCGTTGGTTCAAATCCTTCCCCCGCAACCAGAATGAATAGGAGTTAACTTATGAACAGTTTTATTAGACTGGGGGGAGTTAACTC
>CAMSSU010000003.1 GCA_947063485.1 uncultured Clostridia bacterium
CTGTCTGTCTGTCTGTCTGTCTGTCTGTCTGTCTGTCTGTCTGTCTGTCTGTCGCATTATACGGTCCTCTTTGGCGCTTGTCAAGCTTTTTTTCTTTTTTAGCGCTGTTTTTTAGATTATTATAGCACATTCCATAAAAAATGACAAAGAAATTTTGTTGAAAATTTTTTGGCAAGCAAAGCTTCTATTTTTCCTGCAAAAGCATTGACGGAGGCGCGGAAGCGTGGTAAAATTCACTATGATAATAAGATAATATAGTAGCGTAGTAAATTATAGGAGAGATAACGTGTCTAAAATCATTCAGAAAAACGTCCCCGAAGGAACGCGGGATTTGATCTTTGAAGAAGTTCTGGCTCAGCGCAGGCTGGAAGCCGAGCTGATGGAGCTCTATGCCCGGCTGGGGTTCTCCCCCGTCTGCACGCCCACGCTGGAATACTGCGATGTGTTCGACCACGGCCGCCAGTGCATCCCCCAGGAGGAGATTTTCCAGTTTACGGATCGCAGCGGGCGGCTGGTGGCCCTGCGGCCGGATAACACCTCCCCCATCGCCCGGGTGGCTTCTTCCAAGCTGCGGGATGCGGCGCTTCCGCTGAAAATCTGCTATAGCCAGAATGTCTACCGCGCCGGCGATGCGTATCACGCCCGACGCAGCGAGATTTTGCAGAGCGGCGTGGAAATTCTGGGCGGCGACCCGGAGGCGGAAGACCTCTGCTGCCTGTTTACCGCCCTGCAAACCATGGCCGCTTGCAGCCAGGATTACAAAATCGAGATTGGCTATGCCAATTTCTTTGAGATTCTGCTCTTCGACGAGCAGATCAGCCAATCCGAGCGGGCGGATCTGAAAAACTATATTGCGGCCAAGAACAGCAGTGGCTTTTCCTTCTCACTCAACGCCGTGGCGGCCAAGGCCGTGGAGCTGGCGGCAGTCCTGCCCAGGCTCTGCGGAGGTGCGGACGTGCTGAAAAAAGCCCGGGAGCTGGCAGAGGGCAACCAGCGGGCGCTGGCCATCCTCTCGTATCTGGAATCCATCTATCAGGCATTTTCGGACGCGGGATGCGGCGAGCGCATCATCATCGATCTGGGCATCGTCCAGAATATCGACTACTACACCGGCCTGGTATTTAAGGGCTATCAGGGCGGCATCGGCGAGGAAGTGCTCTCGGGCGGGCGCTACGACAACCTGCTGGGCAGCTTCGGCTATCCCCTGCCTGCCTGCGGCTTTGCGCTCAACCTCTCGGAGGCCGCCGCGGCCAAGGAAAAGCCCGCTGCCCCGGCCGCTTTCCCCATCGATTTTAGGGCGGGCAGCCAGGATATCCGCCGGGCCGGAGAATATCTCAAAAACATCGGGAGGGACGCATGATTAAGCTGGCACTCACCAAAGGAAGAATCGAAAAAAAGGCTCTGGATCTGCTGGAAGCCTGCGGATACGACGTCTCCCCCGTCCGGGACAAGGGGCGCAAACTGGTTTTCTGCTGCGGCAACCTGGAGATCATCCTGGCAAAGGCGCCGGACGTCATCACCTATGTGCAGAGCGGCGTCTGCGATGCGGGCATCGTGGGCCGGGATACCATCATGGAGCAGGGAGGCAGTTTCTATGAGCTTCTGGATCTGGGCTTTGGCAAATGCCGCTTTGCTCTGGCGGGCATCGCCGGAAAGAACTTCTACGAAGGCTATAGCCATAAGGCCATCGCCACCAAGTATCCCAATGTCTCCCGCCGGTTCCTGGCCAGCAAAAATGTGGACTGCGAGATCGTCAAAATCGAAGGTTCTGTGGAGCTGGCACCCATTTTAGGGCTGGCAGACGCCATCATCGATATCGTCGAGACGGGCGACACCTTGCGGGAAAACGGCCTGTGCGTGTATGAAGACGTCGCTGAATTATCCGCAAGGCTCATCGTCAACAGCGCGGCCATGAAGCTGAAAAATGAGGAGATCGCCGCCTTTGCGGCAAAAATGGCGGCAGTGCTCTAGAAAAATGCGCCGGGCGGCGCAAAATCTGGTATGATAGAAGAAGGAAGATGGAGGAAACATTCCATGTTAAAAATATTTGACGCATCCAAAGGGGAAGAGAAGGCGCTCTTTGCCGCGCTGGAATCCAGGGCGGGCAGCGAGACGCAGGAAATTGCGCAGAAAGTCCGCCGGGTGATTGAGGACGTCCGCGCCCAGGGCGACGCGGCGCTGCTGCGCTACTGCGAACAGTTCGACGGCGTCTCCCTCTCCTCTCTCTGCCTTTCCGAGCAGGAGATCGAAAACTGCCTTGCGGCAGTAGACCCGGCGCTTCTTGCCACCATGCAAAAAGCCGCAGCCAATATCCGCGCCTATCACGAAAAACAGCTGTGCACAGGCTATGAGATGCGGGAAAACGGCCGGATGCTGGGCCGCATCGTGCGCCCGCTGGAGCGGGTGGGCGTCTACGTTCCGGGCGGGACGGCGGCCTATCCTTCCACCGTGCTCATGAACTGCATTCCCGCGGCGGTTGCGGGCGTGGGCGAGATTGTGCTGGTAACCCCGCCCAAGGCCGAGGGCGTGAATCCCGCGGTGGTCGCTGCGGCCAAAATCGCGGGCGTAAGCCGGATTTTCACAGTCGGCGGCGCCCAGGCCGTGGCCGCGCTGGCCTATGGAACGCAGTCTATCCCGGCGGTGGATAAGATCGTCGGCCCGGGCAATGTGTTCGTGGCCGAGGCAAAGCGGCAGGTTTACGGCATCGTGGATATCGATATGATCGCCGGACCCAGCGAAGTGCTGGTGCTGGCAGACGAGACGGCCAACCCCGCCTATGCCGCGGCGGACCTGCTCTCCCAGCTGGAGCACGATGCGCTGGCCAGCGCCGTGCTCATCACGACCAGCCGGGCTCTGGCCGAGCAGGTTTCGGCCTGCATCCAGGAGCAGATGGCCGCGCTCTCCCGCCGGGAGATCATCGAGCAATCTCTGGCGAACTATTCCGGAGCCGTCATCGTGCCCAGCATGGAGGATGGCTTTGCCATCGCCAACGCCATCGCCCCCGAGCATCTGGAGATTTTAACCAAAGACCCTTACGCGGATCTGGCAAACGTCAAAAACGCGGGCAGTATCTTCCTCGGGCAATATGCCCCCGAGCCGCTGGGCGATTATTTCGCGGGCACCAACCACGTTTTGCCCACCAACGGCACAGCGCGGTTCTCTTCCCCGCTCTCCGTAGACGCATTTTTGAAGAAAATGAGCTATCTTTGCTATAAAAAACAGGCGCTTTTGGAGGATGCCGAGGATATCATGCGCTTTGCTCAGGTGGAAGGGCTGACGGCCCACGCCGCCTCTGTGCGCATCCGCAAAGAACAGGAACAGTAGCAGGAGGAATCCATGAATTTACTTCCCGAAAAACTGCGCAGTATGACGCCCTATGCCCCAAGCACGGGCAGCTATGCCGTCCGGCTGGATGCCAACGAGAGCCCCTTCGATTTGCCCATGCTGGCCAAGGAGGAGTTCCTGCACGAGCTGCTCATCACCCCGCTCAACCGCTATCCCGATGCCAGCGCCGCCGCCCTATGCGCGGCCTTTGGGGCGCGCTACGGCATCGACCCCCGCTTCATTATGGCCGGGAACGGATCGGACGAGCTCATCAGCCTGCTGCTCTCCTCCTTCCTTGCCAAGGGGGATACGCTGCTGCTGGCTTCGCCGGATTTTTCCATGTACCGCTTTTATGCCGAGCTTTCGGAAATCAACCTGGCTTCCTGCCAGCGGGGCGCGGAGTTTGGCGGGGCAGAGCTGGAAGCGGCCCTGGAGCAGAGCGGCGCAAAAGCCGTCATCTTCTCCAACCCCTGCAACCCAACCGGCTCCGGCATTTCCCGGGCGGATCTTCTGCCCCTCATCCAAAAGCGGGAAGATGTGCTCTTCCTGGTGGATGAAGCGTATATGGATTTTTGGGATCAAACCCTGCTGGGCGATGCGCCGGCGCTTTCCAACCTCATCGTCTTGCGCACGCTCTCCAAGGCTTGGGGCGCGGCCGGCCTGCGGCTGGGCTTCGCGGTTTCAAACCCCGCCCTCATCTCGGCGCTCAACACCGCCCGAAGCCCGTATAACGTGAGCACGCCCGCGCAGATCATGGGCCGCATCCTGCTGGAGCGGGGTGAAAACCACGGCGTATTCCTCATGGGGCAGGCGCGCAGGCTGGAACGCCGGCTCAAACAGCTGCTGCCCGGGGTGCGCGTCTTCCCGACGCACACCAACTTCGTCTATCTAGAGGTGGAAAACGCCGCGCAGATCTATGAATATTTAAAGGAACAGGGCATCATCATCCGGCTGTTCGGCCAGAATGCCCTGCGCATTACCGCCTCTTTCGAGGAGGAGCTTAGCGCGCTGTATGCGGCGCTGGAAAAAATGACGGAGGAACAAAAATGAGAAGTGCATCTTGTTCGAGAAAAACCAAAGAGACGGATATCACGCTGAGCCTGGAGCTGCTGGAGGCCGGCCGGCCCGGCGCCTTTACGGGCAGCAGCGGCATCGGCTTTTTCGACCACATGCTGACGGCTCTCTGCGTGCACGGCAACATGAACATCAGCCTCTCCCTGGCCGGGGATTACGAGGTGGACTGCCACCACAGCATCGAGGATCTGGGCATCGTGTTCGGCACGGCCTTCCGGCAGGCGCTGGGCGATGCGCCGCTGGCGCGCTATGGGCAGTCGTATGTGCCCATGGATGAATGCCTCTGCCGCTCGGTCATCGATATTTCCGGCCGGCCCTATCTGGTGTTCCGCGCGGATTTTAAGAACCAGAGCATCGGCGCGCTGGACGTCTGCATGGTGGAAGAGTTTTTCTACGCCTTTACCTACAGCTCCAAAACCACCCTGCATCTGGAAGTGCTCTATGGAGCTAACGATCACCACAAAGTCGAAGGGCTTTTCAAGGCCTTTGCCCGCAGCATTTCCCAGGCAATGCAGCCCTCTGCGGCGCTGCTCTCCACGAAAGGCGTGCTATGATAGCGGTAATCGATTACGGCATGGGCAACCTGCACAGCGTCTGCAACGCCCTGGAGCATCTGGGCGTGCCCGGCAAAATCACCCGGGATCCGGCGGATTTGCAGGCGGCAGACCGGCTGATTCTCCCAGGCGTGGGCGCGTTTCCCGATGCCATGCAGGCGCTGGAAGCTTCCGGCCTGAAGCAGGAAATTCTGCGGCAGTGCCGCGGGGGCAAGCCGCTGCTGGGCATCTGCCTTGGCATGCAGCTTTTGTTTGAATACAGCCTGGAATACGGGAAAACGGCGGGGCTCGCCCTCATCTCGGGCGGCGTCGTCCCCATCGATGCCAAGGGGCTGAAAATTCCGCATATCGGCTGGAACGATTTGAGCCTAACCCAGCAGAGCCCCATCTTGCAGGGCGTCTCTTCCGGGGATTATGTGTATTTCGTGCACTCCTTCCGGGCGGAAACTGCGCCGGAAAATATCCTGGCCGGCACGCAGTATGGCGAAGCCATCCCGGCTCTGGTCAAGAGCCCAGCTCTGCCCGTCTACGGCGCGCAGTTCCACCCAGAAAAGAGCCATGAGACCGGCCTACGCATTCTGGAAAACTTCTGCAAAGGAGAAAACCTATGATTTTGCTTCCTGCGATTGACCTGCTGGGCGGCAGATGCGTCCGGCTGGTCAAAGGAGAATACGGCACGGCGCATCAGGTGGCCGAGAGCCCGCTGGAAACGGCCCTTGGCTTCGAGCAGGCCGGGGCGCAGTATCTGCATATGGTGGATCTGGACGGCGCCAAGGGCGGCGCCGGCAGAGAGGAAAACCGGGCGGCTGTGGCCGAGGTCTGCCGGGCGCTGAGCATTCCCGTGGAACTGGGAGGCGGCATCCGCACCATGGCGGATATCGATGCCGCGCTGGGGCTGGGCATTTCCCGGGTCATTTTGGGTTCTGCGGCGACGGATCTCGCCTTTCTGGCCCAGGCACTGCGGGAATACGGTGAAAAAATCGCCGTGGGCATCGATGCCAAGGATGGCTTTGTCGCCACATCCGGCTGGACGGAGAATTCCGGGCTCCCCTATCTGACGTTCGCGGAGCAAGTGACGGATCTTGGCTGCAAGACCATCATCGCCACGGATATCAGCCGGGACGGCACGCTGGCCGGCCCCTGCACGCAGATGCTCGCCGCCATCTCGCAGGCCGCGCCGGGCGTCAGCCTGATTGCCAGCGGCGGCATCAAGGATTTGGCGGATATACGGGCGCTGCAGGCCATGAATCTATACGGCGCCATCTGCGGCAAATCCCTCTATGCAGGGACGCTGAAGCTGGAAGAAGCGCTGGAAGCGGCCAAGTAACCGGAGGTATGCAATGCTTGCAAAGAGAATCATTCCCTGCCTGGATGTCAAAGACGGGCGGGTCGTCAAGGGCGTGAACTTCGTCTCCCTGCGGGATGCGGGAGACATCGTGGAAAACGCCAAGTATTATAACGAAGTGGGCGCGGATGAGGTTACCTTTCTGGATATCACCGCGACGCACGAGGGCCGGGGAACGTTTGCCCGGCTGGTGGAAAAGGCGGCAAAAGAGCTGTTCGTCCCGCTGACGGTGGGCGGCGGCATCCGCACGGTGGAGGATTTCCGCACGCTGCTGCTGGCCGGGGCGGATAAAATCTCGGTCAACTCGGCGGCACTGCGGGATAAGGCCCTGCTCCAAAGGGCAGCCGAGAAGTTCGGCTCGCAGTGCGTGGTCTGCGCCATCGACGCCAAGCGCACGGCGGATGGCTACCACGTCTATATCAACGGCGGCCGCATCGATACGGGCATAGACGCCATCGCCTGGGCCAAGGAAGCGGCAGAGCTGGGCGCTGGGGAGCTGCTCATCACTTCCATGGATGCAGACGGCACCAAGGCCGGGTTTGACAACGATCTCATTTCCGCGGTTACCAAAGTCGTGGATATCCCGGTCATCGCATCCGGCGGGGGCGGCACGCCCGCGCATTTCTACGATACCTTTCAGGCCGGGGCAGACGCGGCTCTTGCGGCGACGCTCTTCCATTTCCGCGAGCTGCCCATTTTGGAGCTCAAGCGGTATCTCAAGGAGCGCGGCGTGGCCATCCGGCTGTAAAAAACAGGCAGGGCGGCCTGCCGCATCAAAACCGCAGGGAGTAAACCATGAATCTAGATCAGTTTTTCAAAAAATCTGAGCTCATCCCGGCCATCGTGCAGGATGCCGAAAGCCGGGAAGTGCTCATGCTGGCCTATATGAACCGGCAGGCGCTGGAGCAGACGCTGCAAACAAAAAAGAGCACCTTCTATAGCCGCAGCCGCCAGAGCCTTTGGGTTAAGGGGGAGACTTCGGGCAATTTCCAGTTTGTTCAGCAGGCGCTTTACGACTGCGATGAGGATACCATCCTGCTGCTGGTAAAGCCCGCCGGCCCGGCCTGCCATACCGGCAGCCGCACCTGTTTTTACCGCAGTTTTTGCATGGAGGAAGAGAAATGAAAGAGACATTAGAAACGCTGTACGACGTCGTCCAGAGCCGCAGGCAAAGCCCTGCCGAGGGCTCCTACACCTGCTATCTTTTTGAGCAGGGCCTGGATAAGATCCTCAAAAAAGTGGCGGAGGAGACGGGCGAAGTCATCATCGCGGCAAAGAACGGCGCGCACGAGCCCCTTTGCGGAGAAGTCTGCGACTTGCTCTATCACCTGATGGTCCTGCTGGCAGAGGCGGGTCTGCCGCTGGAGCAGGTCATGGAAGAGCTGGATGCCCGCGCGCAGAAAATCGGCAACCTGAAGCAGATGAAAAAAGTCGACCACAACACATAAGCCGGATGCAAAAAAGAGCCAAACGGCTCTTTTTTATTTTTCATTTTCCGCTATTTTATCATTGTTTTCGCCTATATATTGACTATCTTACTTGATTTTTCTATAATTTATAGCAGAAACTATGTTCCCATTATTTTTTGAATGCACCGCAAAGCCCTGCCCGGTTTGTTTTCCAAAGCGCGCTTTTCTCTGCACAGGGAGGCGCGGCATAAAATCGGCAGTAGCCGCCTTTTGCCGGGCGCGGCAGGGAGACAACCCTGCGAATGAGCCGTGCGGCATCCCTTTTTTCCACACGCATTTTATGCGCCTCCTATGGGGGCCTAGCATAGTCGCTAAACGGCCCCCGCAAAATGGAATAAGCGTTCTTTCCCACACCTGGGGGTATCGCTCAGCTGAAAGACCGGCGCGGCGGCGTATCTCCCGATGCTCCATTCCGGCTCCAGGTTTGCGCAGCAGCCGAGACGCCGGCCAGAGGTTTTTATGAAAAAATGCTCTTCCTGCGGCTTTGAACAAAGCCCCGACAATTCCAGATTCTGCATTCGATGCGGCGCTCCGCTTTCCGGCGGGCAGACAGCAGCGGGTGATGCCCAGCAAAGCCAAAACGCGCGGCCTGCGGCTGCGCCGATGCAAAGGGCGAACGCCTTTCCCGGCGCGGCGCCGTCTGCTTCCGGCGTTTCCCGGCCCTCGCCCTATGCCGCCCTGCCGCATATTCCCTCTTCCGCCAAAGGCAGAAAAACTTCTCCTAAAAAATCCCGATGGCCTGCACTGCTGGGCGGGGCCGGGCTCATCGCTGTTTGCATCTGCGCCCTCTTTTTGTTCATACAAATTGGCATTGGAGAGGGCCAGAGCGGCGGCTCCCCGTCTCCCACTTCCGCGCCCTATACCTATCGGCTGGGCGGCGACGCTTACCTCAGCGAAGGCCAGGAACCCTCTCTGTATTATATCAATGGCTCCATCTATATCGACTCTACCGCACGTTTCTCCAAGGCGACTATTACCGCCTTCATCTACAAGGGCAGCTATCGCGTTGCTTCTGTTACAAGAGCTGTAGACGTCCATAACAATACCATTGAATATTCCCTGCCCGTGCGCCTGGATAGTTTTTATGCAAGGACATCGGACAGAATTCTCGTCGAAATCAACGATATTTATTAAAGCGAGGTTACTATTATGAAACATTGTTCTTTTTGCGGGGCCGACAGCCCGGAGCAGTCCAAATTCTGCATTCGCTGCGGCAAGCCGCTGGCGGAGTCAGCTCATTCTGGGGTTTCCAATAAAAGCACTCCTAAAAAGCCTTTCTTTTCGTTTCGCGTCCGGCTGATTATGGCAAGCTGCATTTTTTTGGCTGCACTGATTTCTGGGCTCAGCGCCATGACAAAAGCCAACCCGTTCTATACTCCATCTGAATCTCCGTCTGCTTCACCGCTAGCTACTTCCGTTCAGCCTTCTCCCTCTTCTGCTTCTGGAGCAGCACTTATTGAATCTTCTCCTAGCAAAGAACCGGCAGCCTATACTTATCATCTGGATGACGTTCATATGATAGAAGAGGGTCTGTTACAGTGGGGCGCAATTTTCGCTATGTCGTCTCTGGAACTATTTCCATCACTTCAGATACACCTCTTAATTCGGCCTATCTATGCGTCAAAATATATGATGGAGATAAATATATTACCGAAGGTGCACAAAGTGTTTTCATTCAAGATAATAAAATTGAATTCTCTGTCCCTGTTTATTTTTCGAGTTCTACGGCTCCCTCCCGCGCTAATTATGTGCGCGTCTTTTTAAGCAATGTTGAATAGAGATGTCGCATCTCTTTAGCTCTAAATTTATAAAAAAGCACACGGCTCTTGCCGTGTGCTTTTGCATTTTTTCTCTACTGCCCAAGCTCGCGCTTTAGCTTCTCGATGCTGGCATCCATGCGGGAGAGCGTCTCCTGCCGGCCCAGAATCTCGGCCAGCTCGGTCGCGCCGCCCGGGGTTACTGCCGTGCCCGAAATCGCCACGCGCACCGGCCAGAGCACTCTGCCGTTTTTCACTTCCAGCTTCTCGGCCAGCGCGCAGAGCGCCGCATAGAGCGCGTCGTTGGTGAAATCCTCCACCTCCGCCAGCGCCTCCCGCGCCTCCAGCAGGATGGGCAGGGAGTTCTCCGGCGTGGTTTTCATCTTCTTATGCGTATAAAGCTCCAGGCTGTAATCTGGCATCTCATTTAGGAAGGAAACCTTCTCTTCAATCTGCGTGAGCGTCTCCAGCCGGGGCTGGATGAGCTTCGCGATTTTGGCGCGGTCGAACTCCTTTTTCAGCGCCGCATCCAGATACGGCTTGGCCCGCTCCAAAAACTCCTCCTGGGAGAGGGCGCGGATATACTCGCCGTTCATCCAGGTCAGCTTATCCACATCGAAAATCGCGGAGGATTTGCTGATGCCCGAGAGGTCGAACACCTGGGCCAGCTCTTCCAGCGAATAGATCTCCCGCTCGCCCGCCGGGCTCCATCCTAACAGTGCGATATAGTTCAAAATCGCCTCTTTGAGATAGCCCTTGGCGATGAAATCCTCATAGGAGGCATCGCCGTGGCGCTTGGAGAGCTTGCGGTTCTTATCCTTCATGACGGGCGGCAGATGGATATACTTGGGCCGCTCCCAGCCCAGGGCGTCGTAGAGCAGGTTATACTTGGGCGTGGAGGAAAGATACTCGATGCCCCGGATGACATGCGTGATGCCCATCAGGTGGTCGTCGATGACGTTGGCCAGGTTATACGTCGGCCAGCCGTCGCTCTTGAGCAGGATGTTATCCTCCAGATCCGCCATGGGGACGGCAATCCTGCCGTAGACCATATCCTCATAGACCGTCTCGCCCTCAGTGGGGATGTTTTGGCGGATAACGTATTCCTCCCCGGCCGCGATGCGCGCCTGAACCTCCTCTTTGGAGAGGGAGAGGCAATGCTTGTCGTATTTGGCGACCTGCCCCTTTTGCTCTGCCTCGCTGCGCATCTGCTCCAGCCGATCCTTTTTGCAGAAGCAGTAGTAGGCCGCGCCCCGCTCGACCAACTCCTCGGCGTATTTCTGATAAATCTCCTGCCGGTCGCTCTGGATATACGGGCCAAACTCTCCGCCCACATCCGGGCCTTCGTCGTAGGTCAGGCCGGTATCGCGCAGCGTGCGGTAGATGATCTCGCTGGCTTCGTCCACCAGGCGGTTGCGATCCGTATCCTCGATGCGCAGGATGAACTGCCCGTTATTTTTTCTGGCATAGAGCCAGGCATAAAGCGCCGTCCGCAGCCCGCCGATATGCAGATAGCCGGTGGGGCTGGGGGCGAATCTCGTTCTGACTGTCATACTACTCTCCGTTTATTTCTTTACTACTTTTGCAAACGTATCCTTCAGGCCGACGATCTGGTTTAAAACCACATGCTCCGGCGAGAAATCCCGGCGGTCTGCGCAGAAATAGCCCATGCGCATGAGCTGGAACTTGTCTTCCGGCTTGGCCTTCAAAATCTGCGGCTCGATAAAGCCGTGCAGAACCTGCACCGAATCCCGGTTCAGCCGCTCCATGAAATCGCCCTCGCCCTCGCGGAGCAGGTAATCATAGATGCGGTATTCCGCGGGCACAGCCGCGGCGGCATCCACCCAGTGCAGTGTGCCCTTGACTTTGCGGGAGGCGTTGACATCGCCGGTTTTGGAGAGCGGGTCGTAGGAGCAGATGACGGCCGTGATATTGCCGTCCTCATCCTTCTCGACGCGCTCGCATTTGATGATATAGGCGTTTTTCAGCCGCACTTCCTTGCCCACAGCCAAGCGGAAGTATTTGTTATTCGGGGCGACTTCCATGAAGTCCTCCTGCTCGATATACAGCTCTCTGGAGAAGGGGACCTGGTGCGTGGTCTCGCCGCCGGGAAGGTCTTCTGCCGTCATCATCTCGGTTTTGCCCTCGGGGTAGTTTTCGATGATGAGCCTGAGCGGGCGCAGCACGCCCATCAGCCGTGGCGCATGGGCGTTGAGATCTTCCCGGACACAGTGCTCTAATAGCGCGGTTTCCACCTCGCTGTTGGCCTTGGCCACGCCGATGCGGGAGCAGAAATCCCGGATGGCAGCAGGGGTATAGCCCCGGCGGCGCAGGCCGCTGATGGTGGGCATACGCGGGTCGTCCCACCCCGAGACGACGCCCTCATCCACCAGCATTTTCAGATAGCGCTTGCTCATGATGGTGCGCGTCAGATTCAGCCGCGCAAACTCATACTGATGCGGCGCGGGATCGCATTCGCAGTGCTCGATAACCCAGTCATAGAGCGGGCGGTGCGCCTCAAACTCCAGCGTGCAGATGGAATGCGTGATGCCCTCATACGCATCCTCCAGCGGGTGCGCATAGTCGTACATCGGGTAGATGATCCAGCGGTTGCCCGTGCGGTGATGCTCGCTGCGCAAAATGCGGTAGATGACCGGGTCTCTCATATTCAGGTTGGGCGAGCTCATATCGATTTTCGCCCGAAGCACCTTCTCGCCGTCCGCGAACTTGCCGTCCCGCATGGCGTAGAAAAGCTCCAGGTTTTCCTCTACGCTGCGCTCGCGGTAGGGGCTGTTCTTGCCCGGCTCGGTGAGCGTGCCGCGGTAGGCGCGGATTTCCTCGGCGGAAAGGTCGCAGACATAGGCCAGGCCCTTTTTGATGAGCAGCACGGCGCAGTCGAACATATAGTCGAAGTAATCCGAGGCATGCAGTTTCTTATCCCACTCAAAGCCCAGCCAATGGATATCCTCCTCGATGGAGCGGACGAACTCCTCGTCCTCTTTGGCGGGGTTGGTATCGTCGTAGCGCAGGTTGCACTTGCCCCCATACTGCTGCGCGAGAGAGAAGTTCAGGCAGATCGCTTTGGCGTGCCCGATATGCAGATAGCCGTTGGGCTCTGGCGGGAAACGGGTTTGCAGCTGCGCCACCCGGCCGCTTTCCAGATCTGCATCGATGATCTCCTCAATAAAGTTTCTGGATTTTCTCTCTTCCGTTTCCGGCGTTAGATGCTCAGACATTGTTTTCTCCCTTCGCTTGCGTATAGACTAGTATAATAAGTAATTTTACCCCATTTTACCGCAACATTGCAAGCCCTGCGCGAAATTCCCTGGCCTTTGGCGGCAAAAATCCGGCAAAAGGCAGAATTTCGCCGCGCGCCCTGCCCCGGCGCACAAAAAAACCCCGCCGAAGCGGGGCTTTTGCACATGCCTATGCCCTTTTCTTCTTGCCGCCAAAGCAGAAGTAAGTGAGAAATGCCAGCGCTCCCACGCCCGCGGCAAAGCAGAAGGCGCCGCCAATGCCCAGGCCGTCTGAAACCGGCCCCATGGCGAAATTGACCATCATGCCGCCTGCATTGCTAAAGACCAGCATCAGCGAGGAGATGAGCCCCATATTCTCGGGCGAAGCCTGCATGGCCATCGTGCTGATAGCGGGGTAGACCGGCCCCTGGAAGAAGCCCGCCAGGCCCACCAGAACCAGCGCCAGCACGCCGTTTCTGACGAAGCCCAGCCCCAGGCAGCAGAGCGCCGCCCCGGCCATGCAGATTTTCACCAGCAATTTCTGGTTCTTGAAATAGCCGCAGAGCAGGCGCGAGGGGATCATGGAAACCCAGAACAGCGAGACGGCCACGCCGCCCAGCGCCTCTGTGCCCAGCTCCTGCACGAAGAAATTCTTCAAAAAGCCCACGATGCCATTCTCCATAGAGCCGCAGGAGAACAGAATCGCGACCCAGAACACGCCCACCAGCGCAAACAGCCCCCGGATGCCCGCCTTGCCTTCGCTCTGATCCGTGATGTTCACGGGCTGGACTCTCATCGCCAGCAGCAGCGCAATAATGAGTACCGAGCTGGCCGCGATGATGGCATACAGCACGCGCCAGTTGGCGCCGTTTTCGATGAGCGCGCCCATAAACAGCGGCGAGGCCACTGCGCCGACGCTGAAAGCGACGTTTTGCAGGGAGTTGTTTTTGGCGCCGTTTGCCGGATCCGTCTCGACGATGGAGGCCGGGAACAGCGCTCCCAGCATGGAAAATGCCGCGCCCACGACAAATACCGCAATACTGAAGACGACCTGGCTGCCCGAAAACACAGCCAGCAGGCTGCCCGCCACATACACCGCCGCGAAAACGCAGATGACATCCCGCTTGCGGAAGCGGTCTGCCAGCCCGCCAAAGACCAGCGGGACGACCAGCCCCGAGATATACTGAATTGCCGCCAGCGTTCCCTGGCCTGTGGCGCTCATGGAAAATTCCGCCGCAATATCGTACAAAATTGCCTGATACCCGGCAGACTGCATCCCGATGATCACGGATCCGAGATAGCATAAGAAGATGTAGAACCTCTTAGACGAACGCAACTTTCCCAAATTTTGTTTCCTCTTTTCTCTAAATTTTCTAAAATGGCCAAAGCCATCCAAATTCTGGTTTTGCCTGCAAAAACGCAGGATTTTAGCGTGCTACTATGCTCACATTTTTTATTTTACGCATTAAAGCTTACTTGAGCCAAGCGGTTTTCTCAAATATTCTGCCCGGCAGGCGGCGCTTTGGCGCGCATCCGCAAAAACGCACCCCGATATGGGGTGCGTTTTGAAAACCTCGCTTTGCTCTATGCCCTTCCATCCGAGCCGCAGAGCTTTATTTTATGGATGCACAGCTGCCGGACGGCTTCTCTGCCCGCGGCCATGAACTTCTTGGGATCGATGATGGCTTCATCCTCCAGCGCCCGGCGGACGGCGGCCGTCATGGCGGCGCGCAGCTCCGTAGCGAAATTGACCTTGCAGATGCCAAGCTCTATGGTCTTTTTGATCATCTCATCCGGGATGCCGCTGCCGCCGTGCAGAACCAGCGGCGCAGGAATGAGGCCGGCCAGTTTCTTTAGCAGATCGAAATCCAGCCTCGGCTCGCCTTTATAGAAGCCATGCGCCGTTCCGATGGCGACGGCGAAGAGATCTACCCCCGTGCGATGGAAAAAATCCACTGCCTGGGCAGGGTCTGTATAGGCGATGGCGGCGCTGTGGCTATCCTCCTTGCCGCCCACCGTGCCCAGCTCGGCCTCCACGGGAACGCCCTTCTCCCGGGCGGCCTGCACCGTCTTTCCCGTTACCGCGATATTCTCCTCGAAATCCAGCTTGGAGGCATCGATCATCACCGAGGAATAGCCCGCTTCCAGCGCGGCGCAGACGCCCTCATAGCTCTCGCAGTGATCGAGATGCAGGCAAACGGGCACGCGCACGGCATCCGCCTCTGCCTTTACCATGGCATAGGCCTGCCGAAGCGTCATGTATTTGATGGTGGAGGGGGTGGTTTGCAGCAGAACCGGGCTTGCCGTCTCCTCCGCGGCCGCCAGGATGGCCTGAACCATCTCCATATTCTCGAAATTGAAGGCCGGAACCGCATAGCCGCCGCGTTGGGCGGCCAAAATCATCTCTTTGCTCGTCGTATACATCAGCAGATACCTCTCTTTATTGCTCCAGATTGTTCTCCTCGATCAGCCGCCGGACGCTCTCCCGGCTGATTTTTCCCTCCATGGGGCCGAACGCGCCGGTATTGAGCGAGGCCGCGGCTGTGGCCAGCTTGGCGCATTCCAGCAGGCTTTTTCCCTCCAGCAGGCCGCAGAGAAACGCGCCGTCGAAGCTGTCGCCCGCGCCCGTGGCATCCACCGGCGGGACGGCATAGACCCCAAAGGCAATCTGCTCCTGCCTGGTATAGATGACGCAGCCCTTCTTGCCGTTTTTCAGCGCGATGATCTCCATGCCCGGATGCGCGGCAAACAGCGCGGCCACGGCCTGCTCTATCTCCTGCTGGCCGGCCAGGGTTTTCAGCTCGCTTTTGCCGGGCAGGAAGATGCTGGTGTGCTCCAGAACCTCCTGAATGAGCTCTGCGGCCTGCGGGTCTTTCATCAACTCGGGGCGCACGTTGGGATCGAAGGCGATCTTCGCCCCTGCCGCCCGGGCCGCGTGCATGGTCTGCACGATGCGCCGGCCAAAGGCCGTATCCGCCATGAGCGAACAGCCCATGATGTGGAAAAATTTCAGCCCCTCCAGCGCCCGGGCATCCGGCGCCGGCGCCAGCACAGCGGGGGTATTGCCGATATGGAAGATGAACTTGCGCTCGCCGTCCGAGCGGTACATGACGAACGCGCAGCCGGTGGAGATGCGGTCGTTTTGGATGACATGCGAGCAATCCACCCCGTCGCCGCGCAGGCGGCCCAGCAGGCAATCGCCGAAATCATCCTGGCCCACGCCGCCGACAATCGCGGCCTTATGCCCCAGCCTGGCCACGGTATCGATAAAAATAGCGGGCGCCCCTGAAGGATACGGCCCCTTAAAAACGCCCGGCTGGCTCAGCGGCTGATCCACCTGCTCCCGCATGATCTCGACGATCATCTCGCCCATCGTCATAATCTCATTCATCTTAACTGCCCTCCCCGATTGGTTCATTTTCTGCGCGGCCCTCTGCCGCGCTCATCTTATCCAAAAAGCGCGCCTGCCAAAGCCTCCCCGCTTTGAAGGCGCGCGTTCAAAAGCCGCTGTTATGCGGCCCTCTGCTCCTCATCCGCCGCCCGGCGCTTATCGCGCATGAACAGATAGGCCGGCACTGCCGAGAGCAGCGCGATGGCCACCAGCGGATAGAAGGCATTGCCCGCCCCGATGCCGTCGGAAAGCGCGCCCATCAGGACTGTCGCGATGGCGCTGGCAGCGCCGCTGAATGGGAGCAGCAGCATGGAAACCCTGCCCGAGTGCTCGGGGAAGATATCCACAGCCAGCCCCTGAATCGTGGAATACTGCGGGCCCAGAAAGATGCCGCAAACCAGGCACCAGATCAGCGAAGTAACCGCCCCCCGCACGGCCGCCATGAGCAGCGTCGCCCCGGCAAGGCCGAGGAATGTGATAAAAATCATCTCCCGCTTTCTTTTGCGCACCCGGCTGGCAAAGTATTTGGCGGGCAGCATGCCGCCGTTGATGATGGAAATGCAGATGGCCGCGCCGGACGCGGAATGCAGTTCGGAGGCAAAAAACGGCTTTGCGAAATAGCCGATGGAAGTATCCATGACGACGTTTAAAAAGAGCAGCAGGCAGAGCGCCAGAAAGCGGGTATCCCGCCAGTTGAACTTTTTCTTCTGCTCATCCTTTTTGATCTCCACCTGATAGACCTTCTTTGGCGCGATGAAAAAGAATGCCAGCAGCGTCAGCCCGACCAGCGCGGAGAGGATGAAGTAGTGCCCCCGCCAGCTCATGCCGCGGCTCATCAGCGCGCCCAGGATGATGGGATAGACCATGCTGGCAAGGCCGTTGACCAGCCCCAGGATATTGGAAAACTGATTGGTTTTCTGCGGCGCCGTCTCGGCCAGAATGATGACGAGCGAGGCATACAGCGTCGTCGAGCAGGAATAGATGAAAAACACGCTGAGCAGGACGATATAGAAATTCCCGCCGCCCAGGCCCATCAGCAGGGAAAAGGCGACATACAGCCAGCCAAAAATCTGCGCGATGCGCTTTTTGGGCAGCTTATCTGCAAAAAAGGAGACCAGAAGCGGCAGCAAAATCATGCCGATGGCCCGGGCTGTGGCGATGACGCCCATGCCCGAATTGCCCATGCCAAACTCCCTGGAAATATCCGAGAGCGAGAACTGATACCCGGCGATGGAAAACCCCAGCAAAAATGAGATGAGATAGGGAATGAGCGTATACAGCCGATTGGACTTTACCTGAAATTTTGCGCGCCTTTTGGGCGCGGGAGCGGAATCTTCCAAAGCATTTCTCCTTTTCTGCACATCGGGCCGCAGTTTTGCTATGCGGCCTGTTCTTTTTTCTTTTTGCGGTTCAGGGCGCTCACCAGAAGCAGCAGCGCCATGGAGAGCAGACCCATTGCCGCCGGATAGAGGAAGCAGGCCCGCAGGCTGATGCCGTCTGCCAGCATCCCCATAAAGACGCCGACGGTTGCCCCGCCGACGCTGCTGCCCACCAGGAGCAGCGTGCTGATGCGCCCGGGGTTTTCCGGGAAGGAATCGATGGCGACGCTCATCGCCAGCGGCCAGGCCGGGCCCGCGATGATGCCGAACAAAATGCACCACAGATACGAGCTCCACGCGCCGGGCACCAGCACCATCAGCAGCGCCATCAGCCCGCCGCCCAGACAGCAGGCCGCCGCAACTTCGGCTTTTTTCTTATGGATTTTGCTGGCAAGCAGGCGCGAGAACACCATGCCGATGCCCACAATGGCAATCGTCGTGGAGGCGGCCAGCGCATTGGGATAGGCTTCCGTAAAATAGGGCTTGGCATAGCTGTTGATGCCCGATTCCACCGAGGAATACGCGAAGCCCCATGCCAAGAGCAGCAGGCCGGCCGGCGTCAGCACGGATAGGAAAGAACCTGCGTTTTTAGGTATGCTGATGCCCTGCTCTGCATCCTGCACGCCCACTGCCGGGGAATGCATCCAGAAAATTCCCGCCGCCACAAGCACAGAGACCAGCGTAACCGCGATATACAGCGCCCGCCAGGAGCCGCCCTGCCCGAGCACAAGCGCCATGACCAGCGGCCCGGCCACAGAGCCGGCGCTGTAAAACATCTCGGAAATGCTGGCATAGCGGCTGCTGTGCGCCGGGTCGTATTTGGAGAGCATAACCGGAACAATCGCCGGGAGCAGCGCGCCCGCGAAGCCCATGAGCGTCAGCCCTGCGACAAGCCCGATAAAATTGGGAACCAAAAGCACCAGCAGACCGCCCACCGCGATGGCCGCCGTGCAGACGGCCGTCAGCAGGCGCTGATTTTTCTTATCGATGAGCCCGCCCAGCAGAACCGTCGAGCAGAGCCCGGCGATAAAGCCAATGCTGGAAAGCGCGCCCATCGCCGTGTTGTTCATTCCGTATTCTTCGGCGATATCCAGCAGAATGAACTGCTGGCCGCAAACCTGCAGGCCAAAGATGAACATCGTGAAATAGGCCAGTGTGCTGAAGAGACCTTTTGAATTGCGCATGTAAAACACTCCTTGCATGAATCTACAATTAGTTAGTTTACGCTTCCTGCAAGGGATTTGTCAAATTGCGCGCTTTTTATGCCTGCGCCTTGCCCCTGCGCCGCGCTGCCGCAGCCGCCGCGCCGCCGCCGACTACCGCGCCCGCCGCCGCAAACAGCACTGCCGCCCACATGGCCGTCTGCATGCCCAGCTGGTCGGAAGCCGCGCCCACCGCGAACGCCCCTACCATGCTGCCGATATTCGTAAACATCATATTTGCGCTGGAAAGCATGCCGGCATACTGGGGATACGTTTCCAGGCCGATGCCCAGGATGGTCGGCCAGCCCGGCCCGGCGAAAAAGCCCAGCAGCACTGCCCAGACCGGGAGCAGCTGGGGGCTGGGCATCAGAATCATCAGCGCGATGCAGGCGCCTGCCCCGCAGAAACTGCCCACCACCAGCAGGCCTTTTTGCCTGATATGGCTGGCCAAGAACCGGGAGACCACCATGGCGCCCCAGATGAGCGAGATGCACAGCCCAGCCTGCGCCCCTGCCCCCGAGACTTCAAAGAACTCCCGGGCATAGTTCATCAGGCCAGTTTCCATATTCATATACAGCGCGCTGGAGCAGAGCACCAGCAAAAAGGGCAGCGTGAGAAGGGCGCCGCGCAGAGGCGCGCCCTTTTTCCCATCAGTATGCTCCTGCTGATAGCGCGTCACGCTGGGCCTGGAGCAGAAGAAGCCGGCGGCCAGGAAAATGCCCCCGGCCAGCACAATCAGATAGTGCGTCTTCCAGTGCAGGTTCAGCTGGCTGCCCAGCAAAAACGACAAAATCACCGGGGCAAGCACAGAGCCTCCCCCGCAAAAGACCTGCTCCATGCTGGTATGCTTGGCGCTTTTCTCGGGGGCGATGAGCGTCATGGCCGGGAAGATGCCCGCCTGAAGCATGCCGCCGGCCACGCCTTGCAGCAGCTTGAAGCCAAAGAACCAGAAGGCATTGCCCGCCGCCAGCATGAGGGCCGTCCCCACGGAATACAGCGCCGCACCGGTATAGAGCAGCCTGCGCTTATTGAGGCGGTCCAGCAGGGCGCTGAGCACCAGCGAGACGCACAGCGAGACCACCGTCTGCACGACGTTGACCGTGGCCATCATGGTGTTGGTAAAGCCAAACTCCATGCGGACGTCCAGAAAGATATACTGGTATCCGCCAAATTCAAAACCCGTTACCAGCCCGGTGAAGTAGCAGAGGAAAATATAGAAGGCATCCCGCCCTCTCTGGCCGCCCTCTGCCCGAGCCTTGGCATACCTTGGAACATACTTCTCGGCTTTTCTCATGGTTTCTTCCCCTTATTCTTCCGCCTGCTGTGCCTGCAAAAAGGCGGCTTCTATCTCGTCATCCCGCTTTCTCTGCCGATAGGAGGCGCGGATGCCGAAATAGCCCGTCGCCAGCCCGGCCGCCGCAAAGGCCGCCACCAGATAGAAGGCGTTCCCGATGCCCGCCATATCCACCATCTTGCCCACGGCCAGGTTGCCCAGCATGGCCCCAAGGCCGCTGCCAATGCAGATGAGCGAATAGGCCTTGCCGGATTCGCGCGGGAAGGTATCCATGCCGATGGAGAGGATGGTCGGCCAGCCGGGGCCCGCAAACAGCCCGAAAACCGCGCACCAGAGCAGCGAAACCACAGGGATGCGCAAAACCGCCATGAGCAGCATGGCAATGCCGGCAAACAGGAAGCTAATGCAGACCATCTTGCCCTTATGCCGCCGCATCTTGCTGGCGATAAACCGTGTGGGCAGCATGAGCCCCCAGGCCACCGAGATGGCAAGCCCGGCGCTCTTGGGATCGTCGATCGCCTCAAAATACTGCCGGGCGTAGTTCATCAGGCCGGTCTCCATGCACATATAGAAGCCGATGGAAAGGCTGAGCATCCAAAACGCCGCCGTCCGGTAGATTTTGGCAAAATTCGGGCGCTCGGCCTGCTGGGAAACCTGCACCGTCCGCTCCAGCCGCATGGAAGTCTCGGGGCGCACCAGCGACGAGAGCGCCAGCATGAGCAGCATGGAGGCCGAGATGATCAGGTAGTGCCCCCGCCAGTTCATGCCGCCGCTGCCCATAAAGACCGAGAGCGCCACCGGGGCGATCATCGCGCCGGCGCCGTAGAACACCTGGAGCATGTTGGTATATTTGTTGCTGTTCTGCGGGTCTGTGCTGGTCAGGGCCGGGTAGAGCGCCGTGGAGAGCACATTGCCGCCGATGCCCGCGATGACCAGCGCGGCAATCGTCATGCCCGCGCCCGAGGAAAACCCGTTGCAGAGGCAGCCCAGAATATAGATGGCCCCGCCTGTAAACATGAGCTTTCTCTTATCCACTTTGTCGATAAAGCGGCTGAAGGCAAAGCTCATCATCAGCCCGACCACAGACTGCACGGATCCCAGCACAGCCATGCCCGCGTTCGTGAGCGCAAATTCATCGCGCATACTGATGATGATATACTGATACCCGGCCGTCTGCATTCCCATGACCAGGCTGATCAGATACCCCAGCGCGACAAAAAGCTTGTTGCTTTTCTTTAACATTTTCTTTTTTCCCCTCTTCTCTCAAATCTCTCTATCTCAAAGGCGAAGCCGCCCAAAATCCCTTATTTATGGTAGGTCTGCCCATGGCAGATTTTGAAGCCGCGGTAGAGCTGCTCCAGCAAAACAATACGCGCCAGGCGGTGCGGAAATGTCAGCCGGGAGAGGGAAAATTTTTCCTGCGCCTGCCTCTTCACTTCCTCCGCCAGCCCCAGAGAGCCGCCGATGACATAGCAGACGCTTTTTCCCAGCGCCTCTTTTTCGCCAAGCTTTGCCGCAAAGCCCTCGGAATCCATCTGCTCGGCCTCTACCGCCAGCACGCTGACAATATCGAAGCCTTCCGCGGCCCTGAGCACGCGCTCCCCCTCTTTTTTGAGCACGCTCTGCTTTTCCCGCTCTGTAGGCCGATCCGGCGTGCGCTCATCGGCCAGCTCGACGATCTCCAGGCTGGCAAAGCGCGAAAGCCGCTTGGCGTATTCCTTCTGGGCTTTTAGAAAATAATCTTCCTTCATTTTGCCCACGCAGACAATGCGGATCTTCATTGCTTCCTCTTTTCTATTTGATGGTATAAAACCCGGTAACGCCCGTCCTTCTGGCCACGGCCAGCGCAATATCCTGGCCCACCCGCACGCCGTTTTGAGATAGGAAGGAGTGGGAAGTATCGTATGCCAGTTTCTTGTGGTTGTTTTCCCGGCTGACGTGCCCCAGGATGATGCCCCGCACGCCACGCTCGGCCAGCTGCATACAGACTCTCGCGGCAGTCTCGTTGTTCAGGTGCCCCTTGGCGGAGGCGATGCGGCTTTTGATGCGGTAGGGATAGCGGCTGGCTTTGAGCATCTCGGGATCGTGGTTGGATTCCAGCAGGACGATGGAGGCCCGCTCCATGGCCCGCAGCATCTCCTCGCTCACCCGGCCGGTATCCGTCAGCACGCCCATCTTCTTGCCCCCGGCCATCAGCGCATAGCCCACAGGGTCGGCCGCGTCGTGCGAGAGCGGCACGCTCTGCACGCAGATTTCCCCGATATAGAAGGCGGCATCGTCGATGATGCGCATATTTCTCGGCGGGATCTCCCCCACTTTTTTCAGCATCTCCTGCCAGGTTTTCTCGTTGGCATAAACCGGGATGCCATACCGCCGGCTGAGCACCCCCGCGCCCCGGATGTGATCGATATGTTCATGCGTAATGAGAATCGCCGAAAGCTCTGCCGGGCTTTGCCCGATCTCGGCCAGCGCCTTCTCTATCGCGCCTCCCGCCGCCCCGGCATCCACCAAAAGCTTGGTGCGCTCCGTCCCGAAAAAGGAGCAGTTGCCTGCCGAGCTGGAAAGCAGCGGCGAAAAAGATAAACTCATAATTTCCTCCATGATACTCTTCCATTATAAAGTAGCCCGCCGCTTTTGCATAGAGCAAAACGCGCTTTTTCGCTAATTTTGCCGGCGGCCATGCGCCCCCTTCGCATGGTTTGCCGCAAAAAAAGAGCCGGCATCTGCCGGCTCTTCTCCGCTCCCTGCTAGTTTTGGCTGCGGATCAGCTCGATGAGATCCGCAATCGTCTCCAGCCCTTCGCTGGTTTCGATGGTGAGATCGAACTCATCCTCCACATCCATGACGATTTCCACCATATCCAGAGAATCCATCTCCAAATCCTTGAACGAGGACTGCTCTGTAATCGTATCCGGGTCCAAATCCATCTTGTCTGCGATGATCGCTTTGATTTTTTCGAATTCCATCTTTTTCCTCCCAAACGCCTTCATAATGAAATGATGATTGCACTCACATTTTACCATATGCGGCCTTTAAGTCAAGGTTTTGGGCGCGGCGAAAGAAAACTTGCCGCACTGTGGCCAGAACCGTTGAAAAATCCGCGCATTTTGTTTATCATAAAGAAAATGCCAGATCTGGCAATTTTGCGGGAGGAGGAGAGAGCATATGCTGCTGCGCGGCGCACAAATCGTCATAGAATGCCTGCTGGAACAGGGCGTGCGGGATGTGTTCGGGTATCCAGGCGGGGCGGTTCTGGGCATCTACGAGGCTCTGCACGAATATGCCGACCAAATCCGCCATACGCTGATGACCCACGAACAGCATGCCGCCCACGCGGCCGACGGCTATGCCAGAGCCAGCGGCAAAGTGGGCGTCTGCCTGGCGACTTCCGGCCCGGGGGCGACCAATCTGCTCACCGGCCTTTCCGCCGCGTATATGGATTCCTCCCCCGTCGTCGCCATCACGGGCAACGTCGCCAAAGCGCAGATCGGCACAGACAGTTTTCAGGAGATCGATATTTACGGCGTCTCCATGCCCGTTACCAAGCACAACTTCATCGTGGGAGATATCCGCGAGCTGGCCGATACCATCCGGCAGGCTTTTTTCATCGCGGCATCCGGCAGGCCGGGGCCCGTGCTGGTGGATATTCCCCAGGATATTGCGGCGGCCAAGGCGGAGTTTTCGCCCAAAGCGCCCAAAGCGCCTGCCCGCCGGCTGCTGGCGGATGCGCTGGATTTTGCCGGCGCGGCGTTTCTCATAGAGGAGAGCCAGCGGCCGCTGCTGCTGCTGGGAGGCGGCGCGGCGCACTCGGGGGCAGAAGCCGCGGCCAAGGCGCTGGCGCAAAAGCTGGGGGCGCCCATCATTCAGACGCTCATGGCCACGGGCTGCTGCGACGCCAGCCCGCAGTTTGCCGGGATGCTGGGCGTCTACGGCGCGCCTGCCGCAAACGCTCTGCTGGAGCAGTGCGACCTGCTCATCGCCGTGGGCACGCGCTTTTCAGACCGCACCATCCCCCGCCCCAAGGCGCTGGCGCGCAGAGCCAAGGTTTTGCACATCGATATTGACCCGGCGGAGATCAACAAGAATCTGAACGCGGATTTGGCTCTCATGGGCGATGCCCGGGAGATTTTGGAGCATCTGCTCCCGCTGTGCCCTGCCAAGGCGCCCGGCCTGGCGGTTTCCCCAAAGGCCCAGCCAGGCGGCCAGAGCGGCCAGCGGCTGACCCCGGAATTTTTGCTTCAAACGCTCTCGGCGCTGGCGGGAAGCGAACAGATTTACACCACGGAAGTCGGCCAGCATCAGATTTGGGCGGCCAAGCATCTGGAAATTTCCGGCCACCAGCGCTTTATCACATCAGGCGGCCTGGGGGCCATGGGCTTTGGCCTGGGGGCGGCCATCGGCGCGGCCCGGGCCAGCGGCCGGCGCATCGTCAACATCTCGGGCGACGGCAGTTTTCTCATGAACATGGCCGAGCTTTCCACCGCCGCCTATTACAACCTGCCCATCATCGAGGTGGTTCTGGATAACCGCTCGCTGGGCATGGTGCGCCAGCTTCAGAAAAACGCGCACCTGCACTTCTCCCAGGCGGATTTCGACCGCGGAGTGGATTACCCCGCCCTGGCCCAGGCGTTCGGCATCCCGGGCTACGCCGCCAAAACCCGGCAGGAAGCCGAGCAGGCCCTGGCGCAGGCGCTGGCCTCGGGCGGCCCGGCACTCATCGCCTGCCAAATTGCCAAAAATCAGCCGGCATAGCGCTGGCATATCATGGAAAAGGATAGAAAGTGGGAAACATGGAAAGAAGATACGTGCTGTCGGTATTGGTGCAGAATAATTCCGGCGTCCTGGCCCGGGTTTCCGGCCTGTTTGGCCGCCGGGGATACAACATCTCGTCGCTGACCGTCGGGGAGACGCTCAACCGCCGCTATTCCCGCATGACCATCGAGCTCTACGGCAACGAGTCCACGCTGGAGCAGATCAAAAAACAGCTGGGCAAGCTGGTGGAAGTGGAAAAAATCGCGGAGATCGAGCAGGGCTCGGCCGTGTTCCGGGAGCTGATGCTCGTCAAAGTGCACGCCGAGGCGGGCAGCCGGGCGGGCATCATCGAGCTCTGCAACGTGTTCCATGCGAAAATCGCGGATCTCTCGCCCACCACCGCCACCATCGAGGCCACCAGCAAAAGCGAGACCAACAACGCGCTTTTAAACCTGCTGGAGGAATACGGCATCATCGAGATCGCCCGGACGGGCATCGCGGGGCTTCAGAGAGGAGAGCGCTATCTGGCGCTGGATAACAGGGAAGAGCATGAAGAGAATTAAAATTTTTGATACCACGCTGCGGGACGGGGAGCAATCCCCCGGATGCAGCATGAACCTGAACGAGAAGCTCAAAGTCGCCCGGCAGCTGGCGCGGCTCAAAGTGGATATCATCGAGGCGGGCTTTGCCGTGAGCAGCCCGGGAGATTTTGAATCCGTTCAGCGCATTGCCCGGGAAGTGCGGGGCGTGGGCATCGCATCCCTGGCGCGGTGCGTGCAAAAGGATATTGACGCCGCGGCCCAGGCGCTCCGGGAGGCGGAGCAGCCGCGCATCCACGTCTTTTTGGCGACCTCCCCGCTGCACATGCAGTATAAACTGCATATGAGCCCGGAGCAGGTGCTGGAGAGCATCGAGCGGTCTGTGGCTTATGCCAGAAACCTCTGCGCGGATGTGGAGTTTTCCGCGGAGGATGCCACCCGAAGCGACAGAGATTTCCTCTGCCAGGCGCTTTCGCTGGCCATCAAGGCCGGGGCGAGCACCGTGAACATCCCGGATACCGTGGGCTATTCCACGCCCAGCGAAATGGAAGAGCTGGTGCGCTATGTGCTCGCGCATACAGACGGCATGGAGAAGGCCTGCCTTTCTGTGCATTGCCACGACGACCTGGGCATGGGGGTGGCCAACTCCCTGGCCGCAGTCGCCGCTGGAGCGGGGCAGGTGGAATGCACGGTCAACGGCATCGGCGAGCGGGCGGGCAACGCGTCGCTGGAAGAGATCGTCATGGCGCTCAAGACCCGGAGCGACCGCTACGGCGCCGAGACCGGCATCCAGACCCGCCAGATTTTCCGGACCTGCCGGCATCTTGCCCGGATCATCGGCCAGCCCATCGCGCCAAACAAGGCCATCGTCGGCGCAAACGCCTTCGCGCATGAATCCGGCATCCATCAGCACGGCGTCCTGCAAAACCGGGAGACTTACGAGATCATATCCCCCGAAGATGTGGGCATCACGGAGAATAACATCGTGCTGGGCAAGCACTCGGGGCGGCACGCCTTTTTGGAGCGGCTCTCCGCCCTGGGCTACCGCCTGCCGGAAGAAGTCGCCGAAGGGCTGTTCTCCCAGTTCAAGGCGCTGTGCGACAAGAAAAAATATATCACGGATTTCGACGTCGAGGCGCTGGTGGATTCCATCTCCCAGACAAAGAAAGTCTTTGAGCTGGAGAACTATAAAATCATCAGCGGCAACCAGGAAGATTCCATGGCCATGATCACCATGAAGGTCTACGGCGAGCGCAAGACGGCCGCGGCTCAGGCCGGCGGCCCGGTGCTGGCGGCCTATCAGGCCATCGATTCGCTCTCGCCCATTCAGATGAAGCTGGAGGATTACTCCATCAACTCGGTTACCGAAGGGCAGGATGCTCTGGGCCAGGTTACCGTCAAAGTCTCGGCCGGGGGCAGCACGGTTTCCGGCCGCGGCCTCTCCTTTGATATTCTGGAATCCTCGGTTCTGGCCTATATCCACGCGCTCAACAAACTGCTTTCTCTCGGGGTGGCCCAATGAAGCTGGAAATACTCGACTCCACATTGCGCGACGGCGCCCAGGGCGCGGATATCTCCTTCTCGCTGAGCGATAAGCTGGCCGTCGCCCGCCAGCTGGCAGAGCTGGGCATCCCGCTCATCGAGGCGGGCAACCCCGGCTCCAACCCCAAGGACGCGGAGTTTTTCGCCGAAGCGCAAAATCTTGCTCTGGGCGGCTCAAAGCTCGTCGCCTTTGGCAGCACCCGCCGCAAGAACACCCGCGCAGAGGACGACGCGGCGCTGGCCGCGCTGCTCTCGGCGGGAACGGCGGCCGTCTGCATCTTCGGCAAGGCCTCGGCCCTGCACGTGGCGCATGTGCTGGAGACTTCGCCGGAGGAGAACCTCGCCATGATCGCGGACAGCGTGGGCTTTGCGCGCCAGGCGGGCAGGCGGGTTATCTTCGACGCCGAGCACTTCTTTGATGGCTACCGGGAAGACCCGGATTACGCCCTGCGCGTGCTGGGCGCGGCGGCCCAGGCCGGGGCGGATACCCTCTGCCTCTGCGATACCAACGGCGGCACCTTCCCAGGGCAAATCGGCGAAATCACGGCGCTGGTCTGCCAGAAATTCCCGGGGCACAAAATCGGCATTCACTGCCACAACGATTCCGGCCTGGCCGTGGCGGGCACCATGCAGGCGGTGTTTGCCGGGGCGGCGCATGTGCAGGGCACACTGCTGGGATTCGGCGAGCGCTGCGGCAACGCCAATCTCTCGACGATTCTGCCCAACCTTCAGCTCAAGGCCGGCTATGCCTGCATCCCGCCCGAGCAGATGGAGCGCCTGACCAGCGTCTGCCGGGCGCTGGCGGATACGGCCAACCTCTCTCTGCCCGGCAGCCTGCCCTATGTCGGCTCGGCGGCCTTTGCGCATAAGGCCGGGATGCACGTGGATGCCGTCAACAAACTGCACGCCAGCTTCGAGCACATCTCCCCGGGCACTGTGGGCAATAAGCGCCGGCGGCTGGTGGGCGAGGTTTCGGGCAAATCCTCCCTGTTGCGGCTGGTGCGGCGCTATCAGCCGGAAATTTCCAAAAATTCCCCCAAGCTGGCCGAGATCATGGATCAGCTCAAGCGCATGGAGTTCGCAGGCTATCAGTTCGAGGCGGCAGAGGAGAGCCTGGATTTGCTCATCCGCCGCTGCCTGCATTTGCAGGAGAAATTCTTTACGCTGGATCACTATAAAATCATCGGCGAATACCCGCTGTTTGCTCAGCTCTCCCCTTCCTCGGCCATCGTCAAAGTGCGGGTGGGGCAGGAATCCTCGCTGACTTCCGCCGAAGGCAACGGCCCGGTGCACGCGCTGGATCTGGCATTGCGGCGGGCGCTCATTCCCTTCTATCCCTGCCTGGCGGATATGCGGCTGGCGGATTATAAAGTCCGCGTGCTGGAATCGGATGCGACGACGGCCGCCGGCGTGCGCGTGCTCATCGAATCCACAGACGGCCAGCGGACCTGGCGGACGGTGGGCGTCTCCTCGGATATTCTGGAGGCCAGCTTTCTGGCGCTTTCGGATTCCATCGAGTATAAGCTGACGCTGGAAAAAGAGAAAATTTGAGCGGTTTTGGAACCAATCGCAAAAAAAGCCCGCCAACAGGCAATTTGCCTTTGGGCGGGCTTTTTGATAGGCTGGGATCAGAGACGCCAGTTCGCCCGGGGAGGGCTGAATCAGAACGCGGGCGGGGTGAATACTGCCCCTCCAGTTTCCCTTAAAAACTGGTGCGCCCCAACCAAAAAATCAGGAGGCTTTTATGCAAAGACCCATCACGACGCTGTTTATGCTCATGTCCGCAGACGGCAAAATCAGCACAGGCGCCGAGGATGCGCTGGATTTCGACCAGGATTTCCCGAAAATTGCCGGGCTGCGGGAGGGCCTTGCGCAGTATTACGAGATAGAGCAGACGACGGACCTGTGGTCGCTCAACTCGGGCAGAGTGCAGGCAAAGATAGGCGCGAACCAAAAGCCCATGCCGCAAAAGACGCCGGTCTCCTTCGTTTTGATCGATAACCATCATTTGCAGGAGCACGGCGTGCGCTATTTCTGCGCCCGCTCCCAGCAGCTTCTCATCGTCACCTCCAATCCCCATCACCCGGCTTTTGGCGTGCGCGAGCCAAACCTGCATATTCTCCTGCAGGAAAGGCTGGATTTGCAGGGTATGCTGGCGCATCTCGCTGAAAAATTCGGCTGCCAGCGTCTGACCGTCCAATCCGGCGGCACGCTCAACGGGCTGTTTCTGCGGGAAAAACTGCTGGATTACGCGGATATCGTCGTGGCGCCGGCGCTGGTGGGCGGCAGGGAAACGGCGACGCTCATCGATGGCCAGGCTCTGCGCTCCCCCAGCCAGCTTGGCCAGCTGGGCGTCCTGAAGCTGGAGCGCGCGGAGGTCCTGCGGGATTCCTACCTCCGGCTGCGCTATCAGGTCATCTCATAAGCAAAAGAGCAGTGCCCTCCTGCACTGCTCTTTTTTCTTTTACCAGAGCTGGTTTTCACCCAGCTCAAGCGCGATATCCGCGCGCTCGAAATCCGCTCTATGCCGCCTGGCTTTGGGGGAGAAAAACGCCATCATAGTTACCAGATTCAGGCTGTCGCTGCGAAAAGGCTTGTGCTTTGTCCCGCCGACGAGGCACGCGCCGGGCATCTCTTCCCATCCGCATCCTGCATAGAAGCCGGTCTTTTCCCGCGCACAGGTAAAAATGCTGAGATCGGGCGCCTGCGTGAGCATAAAATCGGCCGCCTTTTGGATTGCCCGGGAGGCCAGCCCCCTTTTTTGATACTCAGGGTGCGTTACCACTTCGCTCAGCCCATATGCCAGATAGCTTTCCCCCTTATGGTTCAGCGCGCTTTTCCTGATCCCGACATGACAAACCGCCCTGCTGCCCTGCATCCAGAGAAACGAGGTGAAATAGGTCTCCGGGGCGGAAGGGAAAACGGCGTCTGCATCTGCCGGCCACGCGGTATCCTCCAGAGCGAGGATCTCCTCTGCAATTTTGGCATCGCAGGTTCCCTGCGGGTATTGGAGCAGCTGCATCATTTCAAACATGGCTTATTTCTCCTAAGTTCCTTCGTAAAGATAATCTCCAAGGCCTCCCCCTCCAAAAGCAGGCTCCCGGCATCCCGGTAGCCCAGGGCGCGGTAAAAATGCTGCGCCTGCTCGCTGGCGAGCGTGGAGGTCATCAAAAGGCCGAAGCCCTGCGCAGCCATCCGGCGCTCCCATTCCTGCATGAGCTGCCTGCCATAGCCCTTTTTCCTGTGCTCCTCCAGCAGAAAGAGCAGGTTCAAAAAGGGCGTATTGTCCCAAAACAGGTTCCAGCGCAGCCAGCCAATGCGCCGGCCGCCCTCCTGCGCAATGAGAATTCTTCCCCGCTCTATCTGCGCCTCCAGCTCCCCCGGGGCGATATGCCCATCGTGCTCTGATAAAAAGGCGAAATCCTCCGCCTGCGCTATGCGAATTTCCATGTGTTTTCTCCTCCGTCTATTCTCTCATGGCCTGCCGGTGCTTTGCGAAAAGCAGCAGAATCGCGGCCAGGGCGGCAATGGCCGCTCCTGCCCAGACCGTGCTCTGCGCCGTCATATGCGGAAACTGCTCCTGCTTTAGGATATAGGTGAGAAAGGCATTGGGCAGGTTGACAAAATAGGAGACAAAGAAGTTGTTCCCCGAGAGCCGGAAAGCCAGGGCAAAGCCGACTCCCACTGCGAAAAGCAGCGCCAGATCTCCCGCGCTCCGAAAGCCCGGATACCCCAAATGGTAGAGCGAAAAGAGCAGGCCAGAGGCCGCCACCGCGGCCGCGCTCCCAAACTGTCTCTCCAGGCGCGTCTGGACAAAGCCCCGGAAGAAAAACTCTTCAAAGAACGTCGTCATTATGAGCGGCAGGACTGCCACGGGCAGCCTCTCCCAGCGCAGGCTCTCCCCTGCCGCCAGCCTGGGGACGACCTGCCCGCCCACCGAGAAAAGGCAAAAGGCGCATAGCACCAGAACCTGGCGGCCACCCAGCTTTTTCAGGCCCATTTCCTCCAGGCCCTCTCCCTTTTCTGCGATCACCCACAGCGGGAGCAGCACGCTCACGCCAAGCCCATAGAGCAGGTTATAGAAAAGATAGTATATGAAATTTTCGAACAGGCAGGCCAGAGCGATGAACGCGATCATCGCCAGCTCCGCCGCACAGCAAAGCAGGATCAGCTTCTTTTTTTCTTGAAACAACCCCATACGCTCCCTTCCCGGCGCAGATGCGCTCCAGCTTTATGATACAGCAAATTTTTCTGCCTTTCCATAGCCCGCGGGTGTTTTTGCACAGAAAAACAGGTGCGGGCGCCGGGGTTCGCCCCTCTCTGGAAACCGCGCCTCTGCGCACCAAAATAGTTTTCCCTTCCTTCCCACCGCTCGCGGGTGTTTTTGCACAGGAAAACAGTGCGGGCGCCGGGGTTCGCCCCTCTCTGGAAACCGCGCCTCCGCGCACCAAAATAGTTTTCCCTTCCTTCCCACCGCTCGCGGGGGGTATACAATCTGGCATTAAAACAGCCGCGGCCTGTTTGAAACCGGCCGCGGCTGCCCGCCTGCTAAGCGCTCCTGCCCTCAGCGATAGCTCCCTGCGTCTTTGACTTCCTTTGTCGCAAAGATATACCAATTTCCATCATCCATCAGCACTTCTATGGTCCCTTCGGCGCCGTACTGATAGCCATACCCGGTACCAAAATTGCTTTGGCCATTTTTTGCCGGGATTTCACCGCCGCCGCATTCCTCCATGATTTCGCCGTCCATCACGCCGCAGCGTCTATGGGCGCTGCTTTTGCACCCCGTATCATAGTAAACGGTGCCGCCAACCATAACTGCCGGGCAAGCATCTCCGCCGGCAGCCGCATTGCCCTCCCCTGCCGTTTTCTCAGCCCCGGCCTTATCTGCAAGGTCTTTTGCCTGCTCTTTGGCCCCGCAGCCTGCGAAGGAAAACGCAAGCATGATGCATACCATCGCCGCAATTATCTTTTTCATCTTCTGCCTCCCCCATTTTGTGCGGCCGGCGCAGCTGCCGGCCATGGATTTTTCTTTATTTCTCCGCGCTCTCTTTTTGGCTCGGCAACTTCTTTGCCCGGCGTTTTTTGCCTGCGCGCACGCAGAGCAGCACGGCCAGCGCGATGACTGCCAGAATGAGCAGCAGCGGCAATGCGCCCACCAGGAAGACGGCGGCATTTTCAAAGAACACGCCGATGGCCCGCAGTGTTCCGTTAAAGGCCTCGCCCATGCGGCTGCCCACGCCCTTCCTAGACGTCGCCACGCCCGAAGAGCGGACGACCTCTCTTATCTCAATGGTCAGCGTGGAATACTCCACCTGATGATCCAGATGGCGGCGCGTCCCCTTGAGCTCATCCAGCTCGGATAAAATCTCGCTCATCTCCTGCTCCAGCGCGATGATATCCTCCATCCGCTCCGCCGAGCGCAGATGCTCCTCCAGCTTGGCATAGCGCGTCTCCAAAAGCTCGATGCGCGCCTCGTTGTCGTAGTAGTATTCGGTAATATCCTGCACATCCACATGCCGGCGCACGATATCCATCCGGCTGTCTGCGTCGTCCAAAAAGGCCTGGAAGCGCTCGGTCGGGATGCGGGCCACCAGCTCGCCGTATCTGCCTGCGTCGCCGTAGGCCACGGGCGCCGTGCCCGAAAGCGTCTCCCCGGCCAGATAGCCGCCCATGGCCGAAACCTGCTCCTTGAGCGCCGCGTAATCCGCCTCAAACTGCTCGCTCTCTATCTCCATCTCTCCGATATAGATGAGCTTCTGCGAGGCGCTGCCCGCGCCCATGCCAGCAATGCCGCCCTCCTGGGAGCCCACATCTACCACGCTTCCGGCATTTTCAGCCGGAGCTTCGGGGCTGGAATCCGCTCCGCTGTAGCTATACTGCGCGCCTTTCTGCGCCGCGCATCCAAACAGCACTGCGGCCGCCAAAACCAAAGCTGCCAGCAAAAGAAACCCTCTATGCATCCATCCTTTTTTCATGCCTCTCCCTCCCTTGGCTTTTTCTTTTTAGACGCCTCGTTTGGAAAAAAGTTCCCGGTTTTCGCGCGGCGCGCCTGCCTGCCGCAAAAAAACCGCAAAGCCGCGCTCTTTTTTGCCGGAATATGCTATAATGGGTTTACTAATTTCGCAAAGGAGAAAGGCCATGAAGGCGCTCAAAAACCGCATTTTATCCGAAGGCAAGGTTTTGCCCGGAAACATTCTGAAAATCGACGGATTTTTAAACCATCAGCTGGATATCTCCCTGCTCTGCCAGATTGGCCAGGAATTTGCCCGGCGCTTTTCGGGCAGGAGCATCGATAAAATTCTGACGATTGAGGCTTCGGGCATCGCCGTCGCCTGCATCGCGGCCCAGTATTTCGGCAACCTGCCCGTGGTGTTTGCCAAAAAGGCCAAATCCGGCAATCTGGATGCCCGAAGCCTCCTGCAAAGCGAGATTTATTCCTATACCTACCAAAAGCCCGTCATGCTGACCGTCTCCAAAGACTGGCTGCGGCCGGGCGAGCGCGTGCTGGTGATAGACGATTTTCTGGCCAACGGCGAGGCGCTTCGGGGCTGTATCGACCTGCTCGGCCAGGCCGGGGCGGAGCTGGCCGGCGTGGGCATCGCGGTGGAAAAGGGGTTCCAGGGAGGCGGCGACAGGCTGCGCGGCATGGGGATAGACGTGCAGTCGCTGGCCATTGTGGAAAGCCTGGCCGGCGGCACCATCCGCTTCCGGGAAGAATAGGAGGCGGCCATGTCCATGTTCATCAAAACAGAGCGGCTGGTTCTGCGCCCGCTGGGCACAGCGGATTTGCAGACCGTGCACGCCTATGCCTCGGACGCCGAGACCACCGCCTACATGCTCCGCCTGCCAAACCGCACACTTCAGCAAACCCGGCAGTTTTTGGCCTGCTCGGAGCAGGAATGGCAGAGGCAAAACCCGCGCTTTTATGAATTCGCCATTACGCTGGCCGGGCGGCAAATCGGCGCAGTCTCTCTCTATTTGGAAGAGGGGGAGCCCGCCGGCGAGCTGGGCTGGATTTTGCACAAACGCTATTGGCGGCAGGGTTTTGCCACTGAGGCCGCGCTGGCCGTCCGGGAATTTGCCCGGGGCCTTGGGCTTTCCCGCCTGACGGCGCACTGCGACGCCAGGAACACCGCCTCCCGGCGGGTGATGGAAAAAATTGGCATGACGCTGGAGGATGACAGCGGAACCCGGGTTTACCCAAACACTGGGGAAACCGCCCGGGAACTGCTCTTTGGCATGGCGCTCCAGCCCGAATAGCCACTTTCCGGCGCCCTGGTGGCGCCTTTTTTTACCTCGAAAATTTTGCTACAAAGTTTGTCTATTTGTAGGGAAAATAGTATAATTATGTCATATAGCCATTATTCTATTTTTTTGAGGTATGATTTGACATGGTAACGATTCGAGAGGTGCAGACCCGCAAAGACCGCAAGCGGTTTATCTGCTTTCAAAACCAGCTCTACCGGGATACCCCGCAGTATGTTCCCACGCTGCTTTCCGACGAGCTGGCCAACCTGAATCCCCGGAAGAACCCGGCGTTTGACTACTGTGAAATGCGCTTTTTCCTGGCCGAGCGGGACGGGAAAACTGTCGGCCGCATCGGCGGCATCATCAGCCATAAGGCCAACGAGATTTGGGGCGTGCGCACCATCCGCATCACCCGCATGGATTTTATCGACGATGCACAGGTCGCGGATGCGCTGGTGGAGACCATCGCCGCCTGGGGCAGAGAGCAGGGCATGGATCGCATCATCGGGCCCATCGGGTTTTGCGACCTGGATAAGGAAGGGATGCTCATTGACGGCTTTGAGCGGCAGGGCATGTTCATCACCTACTACAACTTTCCCTACTATGCGGACCACATGCGGCGCATGGGCTTTGAAAAAGAGGTCGACTGGACCGAGCACATCGTCTATGTGGATGGGCACAACCAGGAGCGGTTGGACAAAATCTGCCAGCGCATTTTGCAAAAGGGCAGCTTCACCGTCCGCCAGTTCGCCAGCAAGGCCGAATTAAAGCCCTATATCCCCCAGATTTTCGAGCTCATCAACTCGGAATACAAAAAGCTCTATGGCGTCGTCCCCATCAGCGAAAAACAGATTTCCTATTACGCCGGGCAGTTTTTGACGCTCATCAACCTGGAATATCTTTCGGTCATCCAGGATGAGCAGGGAAAGCTCGCGGCGTTTGGGCTGGTGGCCCCAAGCATGGCGCAGGCTGTGCGCAAATGCCGGGGCAGGCTGTTTCCCTTTGGGTTTGTGCATCTGCTAAGAGCCATCCGCCGTCCCAAAATTTTGGATATGTATCTGGTTGCCGTGCATTCGGCCTACCGCAACACCGGCCTCTCCTGCGTACTGCTGGGGGAAGTAACCAAAAATGCCGCCAAAAACGGCATTGCCTATGCGGAAACCGGCCCGCAGCTGGAAAACAACTACAATATTCAGGGGCTGTTTGCCTATTATAAGGCGGAGCGCGAGGTGCGCCGCAGAAGATGCTGGGGAAAATCTCTGTAACCGGCAAAGGCGGTTTTTATCCGAGCGGCGCTTCCACGACTCCCAGTTTTCTGCGCCCGGCCGCCCCAAAACGCGCAAAACTGACAGGATACTGACAGGAATTTGCCAATTGTTATCCACATTTGTGTATCATTTTGTGGATAACTCCAAAAACTCCCAATTCAGACTGCTGAAATTGGGAGTTTTTTCTTGACGGGGAGCGGCCGTCTTTGCGGAGGCCCGCCATTGCCCGGGCAAATTTTTATGCGGGCGAAGGTTTTTCACGCTTCCGGCACCGCCGCCAGCCCTATTTTGGCGGGGGCGAGGGGCAACCTTGCCAGTTTTTTCTGCATCCAAGGGGACATCTGCTGTTATTCCGGCAGGATGATTGCCGCATTCCCGCACCCCTGCGCCTTTCGTCTCCTCCCCGCTTTAAAATACGCGCGCTGGGCTTGTCTTTTAGGAAAAAACAGGATATAATAGCAGTGTACCTGGTTAAAAAAGAATCAAAGGGTTTCTTAAACTAATCAAAGGAGAAAGAATATGGATACCAAACAAATTCTGATTCAGGCTGGCAACCATGTTGCGGAAGGGCTTTCCAAGATCGATCCGGCGCAAGTTGATGCAATGGCAAAGGGAATCGCGAAAGCAAACCGCGTGTTCGTTTCCGGCTGGGGCCGTGCGGGCAACGTCGCCGGCATTCTGGGCATGGATATGTCTCAGGTAGGCAAGCTGGTTTATCGCGTTGGCGATAACAACACGCCTTCCATCCACGAGGGAGATATTCTTCTTGTCATGTCCGGCTCGGGCAACACCAAGACCATCTCCATCATCGCTCAGGAAGCAAAAGATTTCGGCGCAGAGGTTGGCCTGATTTCCACCAGCGCAGAATCTATCATCGGCGAGATCGCAGATTACAACATCGTCATCCCCAAGGTCGATACTCCCATGAACAGAATCATGGCGGAGAAGAGACCCCAGCGCGACCCGAAATTCAAATCCACCGCCGGCACCCGCGAAGTTTGGGATCTGACGGACGAGGAGAGAGCGCAGATGACGCTGGAGCAGATGGAAGTTACCTATCAGATCGCTTTTGTTCTCAACGAAGTCATCCAGCACAAGGTGATGGAAGAGATCGGCGAGACGGTTGAGTGCGTCCACTACTACCACAACAGCCTTGAATAAGCGAAGGGAGAATATTTAAAATGTTAGACGCTAAGAAAATGCTGGATTGTGCCGGCAAAAATATTTCTGAAATTCTAAATATGGTTGACTCCGCCCAGATCGAGGAAATTGCGACGGCTCTTGCTGAGGCAAAGCGCGTATTCACCGCTGGCTGGGGCCGTGCGGGCAACATCATCCGCATCCTGGGCATGGATATGTCCCAGATTGGCAAGACTGTCTTCTGCGTCGGCGACAACGGCACGCCTTCCGCGCATCCCGGCGACCTGCTCGTCATCAACTCCGGCTCGGGCAACACCAAGACCATCGCGACGCTGGCTGCGCAGGCAAAAGAGCAGGGCGTGAAAGTTGCCCTCATCTCGGGCGCTGCTCCGGATGCTTCCATCATCGGCAAAATCGCTGATATCAACGTGACGGTTCCCAGACTCAAAAACGAGTTCCGCCCGCCTGTGGATAATTCCAAGTCCAAGAACAAGGGCCTGGGCGAGCGCATGGATTGGGGCCTTTCCGACGAGCAGAGAGAAGAGATGGCTTATACGGAAGTTACCGGCTACTACGAAGCCGCTTTCGCTCTGAACGAAGTCATCCGCAAGTTCGTCATGGAGAAAATCGGCGCCAAGACCGAAGACATCATGTACTACCACAACAACCTCGAGTAAGGTGCACAAAAGGGGCGGGAATTTCCCGCCTCTTTTTTTGTTCACACGATTGGAGGATTTTTCATGCACCCCTTAACTGATTCGGATCGCCGCCTGCTGGCCGCGGCCCAGGAGGCAATCCGCCAAAACTACGACGCCAGCTCGCACCTGCATACGGTTGGCGCGGCAGCGCGGTGCAAAAGCGGCAAAATTTATACCGGTGTCAACGTCTATTCCCTGCACGGCGCCTGCGCAGAGCAGGTTGCCATCGGCGCCGCCATCACAAACGGCGAGCGGGAGTTCGAGGCCATCGTGGCTGTGCGCGGCGAAGATGGACAGGAGATTCTCCCGCCCTGCGGAAACTGCCGGCAGATGCTCTGCGACTATATGCCAGACTGCGCCGTCATTCTCCAGGCTGGGGAAACGCTGGCAAAGCTGCCTGCCCGGAAGCTGCTGCCCTTTGCCTATGGCGTACAGAAGTAGTCTATGCGGCATGAGCAAAGGGCGAAGGTCAAGGGCCGCTCATAATCATGGGGCTGCGCCCCATCCCCCTTCACTTGGTTAGGGGCTTACGCCTGCAGGCCGCCCGATTGGAGGACAATTCGCTTATACTTTACGGACATGGCTGCCGCGCCTGCGAGCCTGGCCCCTGGCACAGCCGCCCAAGAACAAAATATTTGCAGAAAGGCTTTTTTCCCGCCTATGGCATGCCAGAAAAGCGAAGGTCAAGGGCGACTCTTAATCATGGGGCTGCGCCCCATACCCCTTCGCTTGGCAAGGCAAATGGAGGAAAACAGCTAAAATCATCTGCCTTTTTCCCGCCATGCAAATGCGGCCTCTGCACCGGGCCCTGCGCGCAAAATTCTTCTGCTCTGCCTACTCCCCTTTTTCGGCAAAGGCAGTCAGCCCCGCTTTTTGTCAAAATTTCGCCTTATCCAAGGCTTTTTTCTTGTATATTTGCCCGAAGTAGTGTAAAATAAATATTTGTAATTTTGATATTAACGGGGCAGGCGCCCTGTGGGATAAGTTTTGAAAGAAGGCTGAAGAATTTGAGAAGAGAAGATTTACGCAATATCGCCATTATCGCGCACGTCGACCACGGCAAGACGACGCTCGTCGACGAAATGCTCCGCCAGGGCGGCGTGTTCCGGGAAAACCAGGTGGTGAACGACCGCGTCATGGACAGCGGCGATTTGGAGCGGGAGCGCGGCATCACGATTCTTGCCAAAAACACCGCGGCCATGTATAACGGCACCAAAATCAACATCGTCGATACCCCCGGGCACGCGGATTTTGGCGGCGAAGTGGAGCGCGTGCTCAAGATGGTCAACGGCGTGCTGCTGGTGGTGGATGCCTTTGAAGGCCCCATGCCCCAGACGCGCTTCGTCTTGCAGAAGGCGCTGGAGCTCAACCACAAAATCGTCGTGGTCATCAACAAAATCGACCGCCCCGACGCCCGGCCGGACGATGTGGTGGACGAGGTTCTGGAGCTGCTGCTGGAGCTGGACGCCAGCGACGAGCAGCTGGACAGCCCGGTTGTGTTCTGCTCGGCCAGAGAGGGCACGGCCAGCCTCTATTCCCGGGAAAAGGGCACGGATCTAAAGCCGCTGTTTGAATCCATCGTGAGCCATATCGACCCGCCCGAAGGCGACCCGGAGGCGCCGCTTCAGGTGCTGGTCTCTTCCATCGATTTCAACGACTACGTCGGCCGACTGGCCATTGGCCGCATCGAAAACGGCACGATCCGCCAGGCGCAGGAAGTCGCCCTCTGCGACCATCACGACGCTTCCATCGCCGGCAAGGCCAAGCTGACGGCCATCTACCAGTTCGACGGCCTGGGCCGCCAGCAGGTTGCCGAGGCAAAAGCCGGGGACATCGTCTGCTTCTCGGGCATTGAAAACGTCAACATCGGCAACACCATCTGCGCGCCGGATCACATCGAGGCGATTCCCTTCGTGAAAATCTCCGAACCGACGGTGGAGATGACCTTCTCGGTCAACAACAGCCCCTTCGCCGGCCGCGAGGGCAAGCTGGTTACTTCCCGCCACATCCGGGACAGGCTGCAAAACGAGCTCAAGAAGGACGTTTCCCTGCGCGTCGAGGATACGGATTCGGCGGACTCTTTCCGGGTTCTGGGCCGGGGCGAGATGCACCTCTCCATCCTCATCGAGACCATGCGCCGGGAGGGTTTCGAGCTGCAAGTCAGCGCGCCAAAGGTGCTCTATAAGGAGATTGGCGGCGTGCGCTGTGAGCCCATTGAGCGGCTGGTGGCAGACGTCCCCGAAGCATCGGTGGGCAGCGTCATCGAAAAGCTCAGTGCCAGAAAGGGCGAGCTTCAGCATATGCACCAGGCGGGTTCCCGCATGAAGCTGGAGTTCCTCATCCCCTCCCGCGGCCTATTTGGCTATTCCAATGATTTTCTGACGGATACCAAGGGCGAAGGCATCATGAGCACGATTTTCGAGGGCTACGAGCCCTATAAAGGCGAGATTTCCAAGCGCGCGCTGGGCTCGCTCATCGCGTTTGAGAGCGGAGAGGCTGTTACTTACGGGCTGTATAACGCCCAGGATCGGGGCACGCTGTTCATCGGCGCGGGCACGCCGGTCTATGGCGGCATGGTGGTCGGCTGTTCGCCCAAGGGCGACGACATCGTCGTCAACGTCTGCAAGCGCAAGCACATGACCAACATCCGGGCTTCGGGCAGCGACGACGCTCTGCGCCTGACGCCGCCCCGCATTTTCAGCCTGGAGGAGAGCCTGGAGTTCATCGAGGACGACGAGCTCGTGGAGGTTACCCCCAAGAGTATCCGCATCCGCAAACGCATTTTGGATCACCAGATGCGCCTGCGGGCTAATTTGAAGAAGTAGGAAAAAGGGATTAGGGGTATTTTTATGCGATGCTCTGCACAAAAACAGCGAGAGCATAACAAGGTGGAAGGAGATGCCGCCCCAGTATAAAAAACCCCAAAAATCCATATAGAGAAATAGGGCCCGTCTGCATGGCGCTGTTTCAGGCAAGCCCAAATGCCACCCCAAAAAATGCAAAAAATAAGCAAGCTCCGCTGGCCAAAACGGCCGCGGAGCTTATTTCATGCGGCGCCGCTCTATCGGCGCAATTCATTTAAAATGGGTTCGAGATATTTTTTATCCGTCCAATCGCAGGGGGTATCCCCGGCTTCCATGAGCGCTTTTTCCCAAGCCTCGTAATCCGCAGGGTCTTTCTTGCCGACCGCCTTGCGCAGCATTTTGCACAGATTTCTATCTACAAAGCTCATGCGCGCCAGATCCCACGCCCCTCTGCAATAGCAGCAGGGAATGCGCGCGAGCTCGCCCTTCATATTATGCTGGACAATCTGCTCAAACGCCGCCGGCTCATACGGCGAAGCTCCCACGCCAAACACGACCACCCGCTTGCCCTTCAGCAGCTGCAAATTCTTTTTCAGAAAGGATAATCCGGCGATTCCAGAGGCATAGATGCCGCCGCCGAGAATCAGCGCTTCGGCCTGCCCAAGGTCTTCTGCCCGGGCTTTTTTGGTTTCCACGCAGGCAAAGCCGGTCTCCTCGGAAAGCCAGCCTGCATATTTGGCCGTGGCGCCGTATTTGGATTGAAACAAGATGATTCCTCTCACTGCACGCTCCTCCTCTGCCCCGATAAGGCAGTGCACTGCCGGGCGGGCACGTCCGCAGGCCGGCAAAGGGCTAATACCCCATGGTTCCTTCCAGGGATTCGTCGTTTTCGATCCAGTCTTTGGCGACGTCGACCACGCGGTAACTATCCTTGGTATCCCGGATATAGACCGTCTTTATGCCGGCGTTGATGACCATACGCTTGCACATGGAGCAGCTGGAGGAGTTTTGCACATATTCCCCGCTCCTTACCTCGATGCCCGTCAGGTAAAGCGAACTGCCGATCATCTCGTGCCGCGGCGCGCTGATGATGGCGTTGGCCTCGGCGTGCACACTCCGGCAGAGCTCATAGCGCTGGCCCCTTGGAATCTGCAGTTTCTCCCGGATGCAAAAGCCGATATCCGAGCAGTTTTTGCGCCCGCGCGGCGCGCCGACATAGCCCGTAGAGATGACTTCGTCGTTCTTGACGATGACTGCGCCATACAGCCTGCGCAGGCAGGTCCCCCGCTGGGCGACGACCTCGGCCAGATCCAGATAGTAGTTTACTTTATCTCTGCGTTCCATTTTCCCCACCCCGCTTTATTCAATATCTTCCACAATTTCGCTGGGCGGAAGCTCCAGCGCCTCGGGACGGCGCAGCATCGCTTTGAGCAGCCGCAGGCCGGAGGCGAAATAGAATCCATCGCAGATGCGCTCGTCGGTTACGAACGTGAAATCCACATAGTGGCGCTCTTTTGCATTGCCATCCCGGTCCATCTCCCAGCGCTTGTATTTGGCGCCAAAGGAGCAGAACACCGGGACATTGCCAAAATCATACAGATGGTGATAGATGGGCGGGATGCCCAGCGAGCCCATGCTCGTGATGAAAAAGGAGCCGTGGAAGGGGCTGATTTTGGTCAGCGCCCGGGGCAGCCAGCCGAAATAATCCATGAATTTGAGCAGCCAGACTGCGAATTTGAGCAGCAGGCCAGGGATTTTCTTGAGCGCGCCGGCCGTCTTATCAAAGCCGCCGCCCGGGTTATCCCGGTAGTCTGTGATGACCTGGTTGAGCTGCTCCTCGATATCGAAAACCGTGGCATCCTTGCCCACTGTGATTTTGACGACGGTATCCGGCGAATCCAGCCGCATCTCTTTCTTGATGGTCAGCACGATTTCCACATAGTCATCCCGGGTAAAAGTCTTTTGCCCGGAAATAAAGCGGTTGATGGCCGGGCGCTGCGCCACCAGGCGCACATATGCCGCGATGATCAGGTGCATCAGGCTGATTTCCCTGCCCTCTTTGCGCTTTTGGCGGATATATTCCTCGATGGGCTCCATCTCGATGGTATCCCTGACATAGTTGGAAGAACCGACCCGGTCCTTCATGATATAGGCTGCGACGCCCTCCATCGGCCCGCGGGTACGCACCCGGCGGCCGTCGTTTCGATCACCAAAACGACGCTTGCGCTTTGGCAGCGTTTGCTGATTTTCCATTCTCTTCTCCATAAAATATCAAATAATTGCAAAAACTCTTATGCACATTGTAAAACAAAACGGGCGGCGCTGTCAAATAGGGCGCGGCCTTTTGGGAGAAGATGGACGCGCCCCTTCCATGCCTGGCAAATTTATAAAAATGCGCGGAATCCTTTTTTAAGAATTGCCAAAGAATGCCTGCCCTTCGCCCTTTTTTGCTATACTGGACGTATACAACGCGCTTTGGAGGATGCCTTTTTGGACAAGATTCTATTCTATCTCGAAAAATATGCACAGCTCATGCTGCCCTATCTGGCTGTTTTCGTTCCGCTCTATTTGCTGGCCCGGGGATGCCTGCTTTTGCGCCGGAAAAAGCCCATGGAGTTTAGGCGCGAGCTTTGCCTGGGGCTGCTGGCGCTCTATGCCTTATTTGTTTTGGCGATTACCGTGCTGCCCGAAATCAGCCTCTTCCACGGAATCCGCTTTTCCTACCCCGACGGCAGCTTTGGGCCGCATAATGCCGGAGTACAGCCAATTCCTGGAAATTTCCTGCGTTATCTGGGCTTTTCCCTGAAATATCTCGGGGGCGGCGCGCTGGTGGCGCTGATTGGCAATCTCTTCCTGTTCGCGCCCATGGGTTTTCTGGCTCAGCGCTGTTTTGGCGGGGCGTGGTGGCAATATCTTCTGGCAGGTGCGGGGATTTCACTGGGCATTGAGCTGTTTCAGCTGCTGCTCCCTCGGGCGACGGACATCGACGACCTGATTTTCAACGCGCTAGGTATGCTGGGCGGCTATTTTCTGGGAAGGAGATACGCTCGGCTGGCGGGCAGGAGAGAGGCGAAGGCGCGCAAAAAGGTCAAGGGCGATGGGTAATCATGGGGCTTGCCCCATACCCCAATACCTGATTTAATGGATGGCGGGGTGTGCCAAGCCTGCGCGCGGGCTGTTGGATTTTCTTCTCAAAAGGGAAAGGCCAATGGTGAACATGGGGCAAAGCCCCATACCCCATTACTGGGAAAGGGGTAGTTTACCGGCTCCTGCGGAGGGCGGCCTCAACTGCCAGGATGCGGGAAGCGCCAAGCTTGCGCGCGGGCCCAGCGCTCCCGCCCGTTCATTTGGTCAAATATAGGGTATGGGGTGAAACCCCATGTTAAAAAGGAGCCCTTGACCTTGGCCGCACAGCCTGAGAGAGCATTTGCCCTCTGGCAAGCTGGCCGGCAACATCGCGTGCGGAACTGACACTCCCCACATTCCCAGCAATCGAGTGGAGCGCCGTGTGCGGATTTGGCAAACTCCTCCGCATCGCCATCTGGGTATAGCCGCGTGCCAAATGAGCACAGAATGGGAGAGCATTTGCTTCCTAACAAGCGGGCTTCCAGCGCCGCGCGCAGTCCTGACAATCTCTGCATTCCCGCCATTCGGGTATAAAAAGAGCTGGCAGAAAATGCTGCCAGCTCTTTTTTTGGGGAACCCCCCGCGCTTCTTATTTGAGCACGCCTCTGGAGCCCCAGTTCTCGAACTCCATGAAGCAGAGATAGACATCGTCTTTGGCGATGCCGGCCTTCTGCTCGAGCACGTCGTAGATGGCGACGGTGAGGTTTGCCTTATCCTCCAGCGCCGCTTTATCCTTGATGCGCACTTCGACGAACGCGCAGTTATCTCTCTCTTCGCCGCGGAAATACAGCGGCTGCGCATCCTGGATGCTCATCATCAGCTTTTCTTCCGCCTTGCCGGGCAGCAGGGAAATGCTCGCGCCGATTCCCTCTTTGATGGCAAGCTTTGCATCGCTCTTGAGCTTCTTTGCTGTTTTTACTTCAATGAAAGGCATGTTATCTCCTCCTTATTTCTCTTAGGCTTTATAGCACTCTTCGGGGAACTTGATGTCCGCCTGATCGCGAATCTCCTCGACAGCTGCGATGACCTGCGTCGTCAGCACTTTGGACTCGGCATAGCGCTCGGCCGTGCTGGGATCCGTGATGAAATCATAGAACTGCTTGGTCTCGGGGCCCCAGGGGTTGACAGAGAGGTCTCTGGTGATGAGATTCTCCTTCTTGCCGTCGAAATACTCGATATAGCAGTTGTCAAAGCGCTCGACGCTGTCCATATGGATGACGCCGAGGTCGCCCATGATCAGGTTCTCATGATGCGAGGTGCTGGCCTTGCCATAGGACATGGTGATATGCACATTGCCCGCGCTGTGGAACAGAACCGTGCCGCAGGCATCCGCGCCCGTGCGCAGGATAGCCGCATCTGCGGCGATTTTGCTGGGCACGCCGAACCAGTAGATGGCCGGGTAGACCAGGTAGATGCCCATATCCATCAGGCCGCCGGCGGCCATTTTGGGGTTGAAGATGTTGGGCGTGCCGCCTTCGCGGTATTCCGGGTATTTGGAGGAGTAGCGGCAGAAATCCAGCTTGACCATGTGGATATCGCCCAGCTTTTTCATCGCCTCGTTGATGACCTGCATCTCGGGCATATAGATGCCCTTCATGGCCTCCATGAAGATGACGCCGTTCTTATCTGCGATCTCGTAGAGAATTTTCAGCTGCTCGCTGGTTACCACGCAGGTTTTCTCGCAGAGGACGTGCTTGCCGTTCTCCAGCAGGATTTTAGCCGTCTGATAGTGCAGGGCATTGGGGTTGGCGATATAGACCGCATCCACTTCATCGCTCTTGGCGAGTTTTTCCAGGTCTGTAAAAATCGTCGTGATGCCGTGCTTTTCCGAGAACATCTTGGCCTCTGCCTCGCTGAAGGAATAGACTGCGGAATGGACCATATCCGGAGCAGCCTGCTTCATTCCTTCCAGGAAGGAATCCACGACCCAGCCGGCACCGACTGTGCATACTCTTACCATTGTAACTACCTCCTAAAAAGTAAAGATACCTCTGTTTGCTGGCAAGCCAGCGGCCTGCCATAAAAATGAAACTGATATAGATATAGTGTAATACATTTTTGCGCTTTTTAAAAGAGCATTTGGAAAAATTCTCTTTTTTCCCCGCAATCTGCCCGGGCGGCGCGCTTTTTTGCACCAGAGCGGGCCTTTCTTCATAAACTATAGAAAAAACGAAGGTGAGCCTATGATCAAATTTGCAACTGTTTTGGAAGTAAACCCGGATTCTCTGCTCGTCAGAGACAGCTCCGGGCAGGAAATCCTCGTCTATACCCGAAATGCCCAGCAGTTTACCCCGGGCGATTTCGTCCGCATCATCTACAACGGCGCCATGACGCTGAGCCTGCCCCCGCAGATCTCCGCGATATTCGTTACCCTGGTGCGCCGGGGCGCGCGGGTCTGCGGCGAGATTCTCTCCCTTGGCCGGGACAGCTTTGTTCTGCGGGATGCGGACGGCGCGCATTTCCAGGTGAACTGGGAGGATACTTATTCCCTGGCCGCCGGGGACACCGTCTGCGTGCAGTATGACGGCCAGATGAGCCGCAGCATTCCGCCCCAGATTACGGGCATTGCCGTGGAGAAGGTACAGCAGAATGAGACGATTTGCGGCGAAATTGGGAGCATCGGCGCGGGCTTCTTCCTGATGCTGGGCGACGACGCCCAGGAGATCCGCGTGAATTTCCCCGAGGCCGCCAGCCTGACGCCTGGGGGAAGGGTTTGCGTGGAATTCAACGGCGCTATGACCCGCAGCATCCCGCCCCAGATTGCCGCCATCGCCGTCGAGCAGATACAGCAAAACGAGACGGTTTGCGGCGAGATCCAGAGCATCGGCGCGGGCTTTTTCCTGCTGCTCAGCGACGACGCTCAGGAGATCCGCGTGAATTTCCCGGAGGCCGCCGGCCTGACGCCCGGCGGGGAGGTCTGCGTGGAGTTCAGCGGGGCAATGACCCGCAGTATCCCGCCCCAGATTGCCGCTATCGCCGTCTATCCCCGGCAGACCCAGGCGCAGATTTGCGGCGAAATTCTGGCGGTAGAAAAAGAGCGCTTCCTCCTGGTGGACGGCAATGGGATGGAAGTCTATGTAAACACGCCCTCCGCCCGGGAATATGCGCCGGGGGATATGGTTTGCGTCGTCCATAACGGCGTCATGACCGCAAGCTTCCCGCCGCAGATCTCCGCCATGGAGATCCTGCGCCAGTAGCAGAGGCGCGTGAGCCTGCCGCTTTTCCCTCTTTTCCTATCTGCCATTTTCCTCAATACAGAATCCGCAGCAGAACTGCTGCGGATTTTTTATACCCGATTGCTGGGAATGCGGAATCTGCCAGTTCCGCACGCGCCGCTGGAAGCGGGTTTGTCAGAGAGCAAATGCTCTCCCGTTTTCTGCGAACCGCGCTGTACCCGATTGCCAGGAATGTGAAATCTGCTAGTTCTGCTCACGGCGCTGGAAGCGGGTTTACCAGAAAGCAAATGCTCTCCCGTGCTGTGCGAACCGCGCGCTATACCCGAATGACAGGGCTGTGAAACTGTTATTGCCGCACACAGCGCCGGAGGCCGCTTGGCCAGCCATCAAATGCTCGCACAAGTCTCACCGGCCGCGCAAATTGCTTCCCCGGCAAAATAGCTTTTCTGCCCGGAGTGCGGAAAGAGAACTTCCGTTCATCCCGCGCTGCCCCATAGTTCCAATAAAAGGGGGATGGGGGCTTAGCCCCCATGACTGCCCCTCGCTCTTGACCTTTCTCCTCAAGCCTTCCCGCCTTACTTTCACAAAAAAGCGGCGCACCAGCACCGCTCCTCCATATTTTATTGCGAGGGGGCAGGGGGCCTTGCCCCATGTTCACCCATCGCCCTTGACCTTCCGCCCTAAGCCTGCTGTGTCTTTTTATTGCGAGGGGCGGCCTCATCGCCCTTTCACAGCAAAAGGGCGGGCCTGCTTCCTGCTTGCCCGCCCCCAGCGCCCTGCCGGAGCTATTTCTCCAAAACTCTCGCCAAAAACTGGCGGGTTCTCTCGTTTTTGGGGCTGCCAAAAATCTCCTGGGAAGTCCCCTGCTCGGCGATATAGCCCTCATCCATAAAGACCACACGGTCTGCGACATCTCTGGCAAAGGCCATCTCGTGAGTTACGACGATCATAGTAAGCCCGCTCTTTGCAAGCTCCTTCATGACGGCCAGCACCTCGCCCACCATCTCGGGATCCAGCGCGGAAGTAGGCTCATCGAAGAGCAGGACATCCGGGCTCATGCACAATGCCCGGGCAATGGCCACGCGCTGTTTCTGCCCGCCCGAAAGCTGCTTTGGCTTCGCCTCCAGGAACGCGCGCATGCCCACTTTTTCCAGGAAATCCTCGGCGATCTGCTGTGCTTCGGCCTTGGAGCGCCCCAGCACCTTCATCTGGCCGATCATGCAGTTTTTCAGCGTCGTCATGTTTTCGAACAGGTTGAACTGCTGGAACACCATGCCGACTTTGGCGCGGTAGCCCGCCGGGGCCACGCCGCCGATATCCTCGCCGTTAAACAGGATGCTGCCGCCCGTGGGCTTTTCCAGCAGGTTGATGCAGCGCAGCATGGTGCTCTTGCCCGAGCCAGACGCGCCGATGATGCAGACGACCTCCCCCTGCTCCACATCCAGGTTGATATCCTTCAAAACCTCGTGCGTGCCAAAGCTTTTTTCCAAATGAGAAACCGAGATGACCGCCATCTTACTCACCGCCTTTCACGACGATCGCCGCCTTGCTGCTGGACTGCGAGCCGTGGATGACGTAGTTTGCAGGGCCATCCATGCGCCGCTCGATCAGCGCCAGCAGGCGGGAGGTTGCATAGGTTAAGACGAGGTAGATCACCGCGATGATGAAATACGTCTCGAAATATTTGAGATAGGTTCCTGCGGCGGATTTGGCCGTGAAATACAGCTCGGAGACGCTGATGACGTTGAGCACAGAGCTATCCTTGATATTGACGATGAGCTCGTTGCCCACCGAGGGCAGGATATTGCGGATGGCCTGGGGCAGGATGACATGCACCATGCTCTGCCAGTGCGTCATGCCGATGGAGTAGGCCGCTTCCTTCTGCCCGGCATCGATGGAGATGATGCCGCCCCGGATGATCTCGGCCATATACGCGCCTGTGTTGACAGAGACGATGAGGATGCCCGCAAAGCCCGGGCTCATATCGATGCCCAGCACTTGCAGAGAGCCGTAGTAGATGACCATGGCCTGCACCATCATGGGCGTGCCCCGGAACACCTCGATATAGACATTGAGGATGCCCCGCAGAATGCGCAGCAGCGCTTTTTTCACGGCCGAATCGCCTTCCTCAATGGGAATCGTCCGCAGAATCGCCACCAAAAGGCCCAGCAAAAAGCCGATTGCCGTGCCCAGCAGGGCGATTTTCAACGTAGAGAGCAGGCCGCCGATCAACAGATCGCTGTATTCATTGATGATGAAGCCGACCCATCCAAAAAATGTCGTAGGGAGCGCCATATTCTCACCCTTTTCTTTCTAAATTTTCTATGAGAGCCCGGCCGCCGGGGCGGCTCTCTTTTCAGAGCCTGGGCAAGGACTCCTGCCCAAAGCCCGGATGAGGCCCGCCGCCCAGGGGGCGTGAGCTCTCTTCGCGGTTATGCTCCGCTCAATCTTCGTTCGTCAGGGGCTGCCGCTCGATAGCCGCGGCCATCTGCTCCTGCTTTTCCTCATCTGCAAAATCCTTCAGATAGGCGTTGATCTGCTCCAGCATCTGGCCGTCCGTCTTTCTCACGCCCACCGCCACAGAGACGTCTTCCGGGCTCACCTCGAAGCCTTTCCCCTCCGCGAAGGTGATATACGTGATATCGTCGTTGGCGAGCTGGGCCGCCATCGCCCCCGGCCGCTCCAGCACCACGGCATCCACCTTGCCCGAGCGCACCGCGATGACAAACTCTGCCATCGTCGCCAGCGGCATCTGCTTCTGCACCTCGGGAATCTGGTCGATGCTGTCGTACCAGGTGGTATTCATCTGCGCGCTGACCTTCGCACCCCGGAAATCCTCCAGGCTTTGGGCCGCCTCATACGAACTGCCCCGCTTGACCATCATGACGAAATCGCTGTTGTAGTAGATATCCGAGAAATCGATGGTCTGCCTGCGCTTCTCCGTCGGGCTCATGCCCGCGATGATAGCGTCGATTTTGCCGGACTGCAGAGCCAGCGTCAGCCCATCCCATTCGATTTTGACGACCACCAGCTCTTTGCCCATGGCCTCGGCCAGCTGTTTTGCCAGCTGCACGTCGTAGCCATCCGCATAGCCCGCGCCGCCCTCGATGGGGACGGCCGTATCGCTGGGCTCGGACTGCGTCCAGTTAAAGGGCGCATAATCGCATTCCATGCCCACCCGGAATTTCCCGTCGTCTGCCGCCGCGCCCGGCGTTTCGCCGCCCACTTTTCCGCAGGCCGCCGCGCAGAACATCATTGCCGCCGCCATAGCCAGAGCAAGCATCTTCCTTGCTTTCATATCCAGCTCCTCCTAAAAATAAAAAATTGAAAATAGCGTTCGCTATCTTGCTCAAACTTTGCATGCCGCTTGCCCTTTTTGCAGGAACTGATTGCCCTCCTGCATATTTTGGGGCCTTTGGCTTCTGTTTAACGCAATTATGCGCCAATTTTGCAAGTTTGTCAACCAATTATTGCAGTTTTATTTCTTTTCCTGCAATTTTTATTTTCAATTTGAAAGGAGCCAAACTTTATTTTTTCCTTTTTATCGGGACTTTTCGGCAGTTTCGCCGCCGGATAAAACTCATCGGAAATGAAAGTTTCATTTCAAAAACTTTCATTTCCGATGCTGTTCTAATGCTTTACTCTGCCACGGGCTGGCGCGCGACTGCGGCGTCCATCATCTCCTGGCGCTGTTCTTTGGAGATGCCCTCCAGGATGGTATTGATCTCATCCGCCAGCTCGCTGCCCTGCTTGAGGCCAACGGCAATCGCCACATCCTCTTCCGAAGCCTCGAAGCCCTGGCCCTCGCCGAATTCGACGAACGTCAGATCCGGGTTGGCCTCTGCCGCAGAGATAGCCCCCGGGCGCTCGGAGATATAGCCGTCGATTTTGCCGGACTGCAGCGCGACGATCATGGCCGGGAAGGTATCCAGCGCCTGCTGTTTGTCCACGCCCTCGATCTGGTCGATGACGGTATAGTGGAAGGTATTGAGCTGCGCGGTGATCTTCGCGCCGCCAAAATCTGCCAGGGAAGCGGCGTTTGCATACGCACCGTCCTTCCTTACGACGACGACCAGATCGCTGGTGTAGTAGGGGTCAGAGAAATCGATGCTGGCCTTGCGCTCTGCCGTCGGGCTCATGCCCGCGATGATGGCGTCAATTTTGCCGGACTGCACCGAGAGCGTCAGGCCGTCCCACTCGGTTTTGACGATGACCAGATCGCGGCCCATCTTCTCTGCGATGATCTTGGCGATCTGAACGTCGTAGCCATCCGCATAGCCGCCGCCCTCGATGGGAACAGCCGTATCGCTCGCCTGCGCCTGCGTCCAGTTAAAGGGCGCATAGTCGCACTCCATGCCCACGCGCAGCGGCTCTCTGCTGCCTTCTTCCGCCGAAGCGGAGCCCTCCGGGGCGGGTTCCTGCTGCTTTGCGCAGGCGCCCAGGCTCAGCGCCAGCATGAGCGCCAAAACACAGATGAGAATTCTTCTTGTCATTTCCTTTTCCTCCAGATAAAAAATTAACAGCTTTGAGCAGAGGCTCCAAGCTGTTAGAAACAAAGAAAAACTATAATTTGCTAATAGCTCACCGCAGATTCCTGCGACAGTCGGGAAGATATTCTCTCCCCGCCCAACATGACGCCGCTCAAACAGCGCCAGTTTCGGCGAATTTCCCTTTCTCCATGCTTCCTTGCCGTATGAGCGGCTCCCCACGGATACTCCTGATTTTCGCGCCTCTATCTTGCATTGATCATTCAACACACGGTATTCTGTTTTCCCTCATTATGGACGCTTCCGCGCCGTTTGTCAACCACTAATTTTACTTTTTTCGCGCCGCGCCCGCAAAAAATGCCTCTGCGCGGGGCGCAGAGGCATTGAAACAGCGCGTTAGACTGTCGTCCCCTTAAGCTCCAGCCATTTGATGGCGTGCTGGATATATTCATCCCAGAAATCCCAGTCGTGGATGCCCGGGCCCTCCTCATACGTCAGATCCAGCCCCAGCTCTTCCATGATGGCCTTGGTTTTGCGCGCGTGCTCATAGATAAAATCTTCCGTGCCCACGGCCAGGAAGAATTTTGGAAGCTCCACGCCATCCGCAATCTGCTTTTTGAGGATGGGCAAGTCGTCCAGCCCGCTGCCCTTGCCGTCGTAGGGCGCTTCAAAGATCGCCTTCCAGGGCCAGGGCGCGTCGTAGGCCTCGGGCTTGCTCGTATCCATGGCCGAAAGGAAATCCATGCCGCCCGAAAGCGCGATGACCTTGCCATACAGATCCGGCCGGCGGATGCCCAGGTTGAGCGCGCCGCCCGCGCCCATGGAGAGGCCGCCGATGAACGTATCTTCCCGCTTATCGCTGGCCGGGAAAAGCGTCTGGATAAAGGCGGGCAGCTCCTCTGTCATAAACGTGAAATACTGGGGGCCGTTGGCCATATCCTGATAAAACGCATTCGCGCCGGACGGCATGACCACCATCAGCTTGGCAAACTGGGCGTATTTCTCGATGGACGAGAGCCGCTGCCAGTCTGTATAGTCGCCGTATGTGCCGTGCAGCAGATAGAGCACCTGGTATTTCGCGCCTTTATGGAAATAGTTCCCCGGGTTGAGCGGCGTTTCCACCGGGTGCGGCGTCGGGATGATCACGTTGATATCCGTATTGCTGCGCAGCGCCTCGGAAAAAAAGTTGCAGTGAATGAGCGCCATAATAATTCCCTCCCATATTGAATTTTTATTCGGCAATTTCATTATATCCTTTTGCAAGACGGCGCGCAAGGCGCTATACTAGAAGAAATAAAACAAAAAAGGAAACGCAAGATGAAACTACACTTTACGCTGGCAGACCCGGCGGGCAACAGGACCGCGCTGGTTCCCCAAAACGAGCAGACCGCGCCCCGCCGCAGGGAAATTTCCCGCAGGCTCATGGAGGACTGCGCCCTGGGCATTGAGCAGGTGGGCTTTTACGACGAGAGCGCCGCGCCGCCGCATCTTCAGATGATGGGCGGGGAGTTCTGCGGCAACGCCGCCCGGAGCTTTGGCCTGATGCTGGCCAAAAAGCGCGGGATGCGGGAAGGCTATCTGGATATTTCGGTCAGCGGCGCAGAGCAGCCGCTCAAGGTGCATATCATGGGGGAGGATGCCAGCGTGCATCTATCCACAGAGCACTCCTTTTCCAGCATCGCTCTGCCCGGCGGGGAGCGGCTTCCTGTGGCAGAGCTGCCGGGCATCAGCCATATCATCGCCGAGGGCCTTTCCGCAGACCCGCTGACCCTCGCCCCCATTTTGCAGGCCGCCCAGGAGCAGCTCTCTGCCCCGGCGGTGGGCGTGCTCTTCTGGGATGCGGAGCGGCGCTTTCTGCGCCCGGCCGTCTGCGTCTGGGAGCAGGGCAGCACAGTTTTCGAGAGCAGCTGCGGCTCGGGCTCGCTGGCCCTGGCCATCTACCTCAAGCGGGAGATGCAGAGCGGGGGCTGCTCCATGAGCATCGCTCAGCCGGGCGGGCGCATCCGGGTCGTCCTGCAAAAGCTGGACGGGGCGCTGGTCTCCTGCAAAATCGGCGGGAAGGTCGCGCTTACGGAGCAGGAAGCGGAGATTGGGGAGTAACCGCGAACAAGGGCCCGTTTGGGCAAATTTACAAGCGGCTTTGGGCAAGCGCGCGGCCTATCACCTGCCTCTTTGCCGCAGAAAGCGGAGTATATGCCAAAATTTTCATGGGAAGAAATCAAAGAGCTGCTGGAAAAGAGCATTTCCCAAGGCTTTGAGGCCGAGCTTCGTCTGAGCTTTGCGGACAAGGCGCAGGAATATATGCTGATTATTTATGAGGATGGCTGCTCCTTTGGCAGATGCGGCAGGCCGGAGGAGCAGACCATAGAGTGGTTCGATACGCTGGACGCACTCTATGCGGCGGAGCAGGTGGACGGCATTTTGCTGGAGCGGGATTGGGGCAAAATCAGCTGGATGGAGTGCCTGGATTTCGAGATGCTGGGATATTGGGGATAGCAAATAAAAAAGCAGAGCAAATGCTCTGCTTTTTTTGATTCAATTTCGTACGCGCATTTGGCAAGCCCGCCGCATTTTGGGGCAAAGGCAGCTTCCCCAGGCTATTTCTCCAGCCCAAGCGTTCTAAGATAATCCCGGATTACGCGCACACTCCTTTCGTATCCCAGCCGGCTGGTATTGATGCACAGATCGTAGTTGCTGGCATCCTCCCAATCCCGGCCGGTGTAGTAGCGGTAGTAGGTTCTGCGGTTTTTATCCGTCTTTTCGATGATGCGCTCGGCGTCTTTTCTGCTCCAGGCATACATCTCCATGACGTTTTTGATGCAGGCCTCCCGCTCCGCATAGATGAACAGCCGCACGAGGTTTTCCCGGCCTTCCAAAATATAATCGGCACAGCGGCCCACCATGATGCAGTTCTCCTCCCGCTGGGCCAGGCCTTTGATGATCTGCGCCTGGAATTTGAAGAGATTGTCGTCCGAGACGAACTCACTGCTCTCCGGGCGGGTATTGGGCTTTTCATGGCGGTATTCGCCGTCTTTGCGCAGCAGCCTTCTGCGCTTGCCCTTCTCTTCCAGCATGCCGAACAGGCCTTCATAGATGCCGCTCTCTTCCGAGGCCATGCGCAAAATATCCCTGTCGTAATACTCGATGCCCAGCTCCCCGGCCAGCATCTGGCCGATGGTCTTTCCGCCGCTGCCAAAGCCTCTTGCAATCGTGATAACGTAGTTTTTGCTCATATGCGCCTCCTTTTTGGGCTATTCGCCCAGATATGCTTTTTTCACCGAATCGTCGCTCAGCAAATCTTTTGCATTTCCCTCCAGCACAATCTTTCCCGTCTCTAAAACATACGCCCGGTCTGCGATGGAAAGAACTTTCCTCGCGTTCTGCTCGACGACGAGCACCGTCGTCCCGGCGGCGTTGATCTCCCGGATGATATCGAACACTTCGCTGACCAGCAGGGGTGAAAGCCCCATGGAGGGCTCATCCATCAGGATGATTTTGGGGCGGGACATGAGCGCCCGGCCCATGGCCAGCATCTGCTGCTCGCCGCCCGAAAGCGTCCCGGCGATCTGTGTGCGGCGCTCCCTAAGCCGCGGGAAGCGGGAATAGACCATTTCCAGCGAATCAGCGATTTCCTTCTTATCCTTGCGGGTAAACGCCCCCAGCCGCAGGTTTTCCAGAACGGTCAGCTCCTGGAAAATGCGCCGCCCCTCGGGCACATGCGCCATGCCCAGCGAGACGATCTTATGCGCGGGAGTTTTGAGCAAATCTGCGCCGTCGAAGCGGATGCTGCCGCCCCTCGGCTGGATGAGCCCGGTGATGGTCTGCAAAATCGTCGTCTTGCCGGCGCCGTTTGCGCCAATCAGCGCCACGATCTCCCCCTGCCCGACCTCGAAGGAGACGCCCTTCACCGCGCCGATGACGCCATAGGATACACTTAAGTTTTCTACTTTCAGCATGGCTTCTCCTCCTTATTCCTCGCCTAAATATGCGGTAATGACTTCCGGGTTGGCCAGCACCTGGCTGGTTTGGCCGTGGGCCAGCTCCTGCCCGAAGTTGAGCACGCTGACCTGCTCGCAGATGCCCGCGACCAGCTTCATATCATGCTCGATGAGCAGAATCGTCATATGGAAGTGTTCCCGGACGAAGCGGATGGTATCCATCAGCTCGGCAGTCTCCCCCGGGTTCATGCCCGCCGCAGGCTCATCCAGCAGCAGGAGCTTGGGGTTCGTCGCCAAAGCCCGGGCGATTTCCAGCTTGCGCTGCTTGCCGTAGGGCAGGCCGGAGGCCAGATAATCCCGCTCGCCATCCAGGCCAAAGACGGCCAGCAGCTCCATGGCCTTCTCATCCAGCGCGGCCTCCTCCTTAAAATACCGGGGCAGCCGCAGCACGCTCTCCAAAAACGAGCAGTGCCCGCTGTTATGCAGGCCGACTTTGACGTTTTCGATGACGCTCATATTCTGGAAAAGCCGGATATTCTGAAAGGTTCTGGCGATGCCTTTTTTGTTGATCTCGATGGGGGCCTTGCCCGTGAGGTTCTCGCCGTCCAGGAAGAAGGAGCCGGTTGTGGGCTGGTAGACGCCGGTCAGCAGGTTGAACACGGTAGTTTTGCCCGCGCCGTTGGGGCCGATGAGCCCATAGAGCGCGCCCTGCTCCACCTGAAGGTTAAAGTGATCCACGGCGTGCAGGCCGCCAAACGTGATGCCCAAATTCTTTACTTCCAGCAGTGCCATTTACGCCACCTCCCCTTTTTTGGCCTTTTTGCCACTTTTGCGGATCAGCTTATTCTTGAGCGCCGCGAACCTGGGCGACGCATTGAGCAGCATGATGACGATGAGCACGATGGCATAGGCCAGCATGCGGTAGTCCTCCATGCCCCGGAGCACTTCGGGCAGCACGGTTACGATGATGGCCGAGAGGATGGAGCCGCGGATGGAGCCCATGCCGCCCAGCACGACGATGACCAGAATCTCGATGGATTTGTTGAAATCGAAGGTATCCGGCTTTAAGATGCCCAGGTTGTGCCCATAGAGCACCCCGGCCACCCCGGCGAAGAACGCGGCGACCGTGAAGGCCAGCAGCTTATAGTAGACGACGTTGATGCCCGCGGATTCCGCCGCGATGACGTTGTCCCGAATGGCGCAGATGGCCCGGCCGTGCCGGGATTTGACCAGGTTGGAGATGATGACAACCGTGATGGCCGCGACGATGAACACGATGGTAAATGTCGAAGCCTTTTCGATTTTCTTTAAACCGCCGGCGCCGCCCGTAAAGGAGAGGTTGGTAACCACCGAGCGGATGATCTCCCCAAAGGCCAGGGTTACGATGGCAAGGTAGTCTCCCTTGAGGCGCAGGGCAGGGATGCCGATGATGATGCCAAAAAGCGCCGCCACCAGGCCGCCCACCAGCATACCCAGCGGGAATTTGATTGCCATGGGCAGCGTGCTGTTTAGCGTAAACAGGCAGCCCGCATACGCGCCGACGGACATGAAGCCAGCGTGCCCAAGCGTCAGCTCGCCCAGAAAGCCCACCGTGAGGTTGAGCGAGACGGCCAGGATGATATTGACCCCCACCGGCACCAGCAGGCTCTGGAAATGCCGGGAGAGCGCCCCGGCCTGCGCCAGCGCGAAGATGACGCCATAGACGGCCAGCGCAAAGAGGGCTGTGAAAATATTCTTCTTATTCAGCATTTTTTTCATGGCCGCCTCCTACACTTTCTCGATTTTCTTGCGGCCCAGCAGCCCTGCCGGGCGCACCAGCAGCACCAGGATGAGCACGCCGAACACGATGGCATCCGAGAGCTGCGTGGAGATATAGGCCTGGGAGAAGCTCTCGATGACGCCCAGCAAAACGCCGCCCAGCATTGCGCCGGGGATGGAGCCGATGCCCCCGAGCACCGCCGCGACGAACGCCTTGATGCCGGGCAGAGAGCCGGTATACGGGCCGACGAACCCATAGGAGCTGACGAACAGCACGCCCGCCACCGCCGCCAGGCCGGAGCCGATGGCGAAGGTGATGGAGATGGTGCGGTTGACGTTGATGCCCATGAGCTGCGCCGCGCCCCGGTCTTCCGAGAGGGCCAGCATGGCCCGGCCGGTTTTGGTTTTCTTGATGAACAGCGTCAGCGAAACCATGATGATAACCGTAACGCCCAGCGTCACGATGGATTCGCCCGTCAGCTCGACCGAGCCCAGGTAGATGCTCGGGATATTGATGACCGAGGCGACTTTCTGCTGCTGGGATCCGAAGAGGAGCAGGGCCAGGCTTTGCAGGAAATAGCTGACGCCAATGGCCGTAATGAGCACGGCCAGCGGAGAGGAGTTTCTAAGCGGCTTATAGGCGACTTTTTCCAGGACGACGCCCAGGACGGCGCAGAAGACGATGCTGAAAAGCACGCCAAGATAGGGCGAAAAGCCCAGCATGCTGGCCGAGACCGAAAGCGTATATGCCCCGACCATAATGACATCGCCGTGCGCGAAGTTCAGCATCTTGGCGATGCCATAGACCATGGTATACCCAAGAGCGATGAGCGCATAGATGCTCCCGCGGTTCAGGCCGTTTAACAGCTGCTCAAAAAATTCCAATTAGAATCCACCTCATCTCTTTCAAAACGCCAAAGGAGACGCGTTGCCGTCTCCTTTGGGTTTGCCAACTGCTGGCTTGTTCTGTTTGCGCGCGGCGCTTATTTGCCGACGTACTGGCCGTTCTCGATGACGGCGACGCGCGCTGCCTTATTGGGCTCGCCTTCTTTTGTGAAGGTCATCTCGCCGGTGATGCCCGGGACGGTGATCTCCGTCATAGCGGCGATGATGGCATCGTTATCCATGCTGCCCGCCTTTTCGATGGCGGCTTTGATGGTATAGATGGCGTCGTAGGCATCTGCCGCGAACTGATCCGGATCCGCGCCGAACTTGGCTTTATAATCCGCGACAAACTTCTGAACTGCCTCGTCCTCGGAGTTGGCGACAAACGGCGTCAGATAGACGGCGCCTTCGATATTGGTGGTATCGCCCTCCAGCTGAGCGATCACGCCGTCCCAGCCGTCGCAGCCGTAGTAGGGCAGCTTGAGGCCGACGTTGACAGCCTGGTTCGAGATGTAGGCGACTTCCGTGTAGTAGATGGGCAGGAACAGCGCCTCCGCATCCGTCGCCTTGATTTTGGTCAGCTGGGTTTTGAAATCCACATCGCCGTTTGTGAAGCTCTCTGCGGCGACAATCGTGCCGCCCAGCGCCTCGAACTCGTCAACGAACGCTTCGTAGATGCCCGAGCTGTAATCACTGGAGACATCATAGATGACGGCGACTTTGCGCACGCCCTCTTCATACATATAGTTTGCCATCGAGCGGCCCTGGAGCGGGTCTGTAAAGCAGATGCGGAAGCAGTTGTCATACTGCGCGCAGGCCTCGGCCGAGCCGGAAGGCGTGATCTGCAAAATGCCGTCTTTGGAAGATTCATCCGTCACGGCGATGCAGGGGTCGCTGGTAACCGTGCCCATCAGAACCTGCATTCCCTCGTCCATCAGCTTGCTGTAAGCGGAAAGCGCTTTTTCAGCGTCGCTCTCGTCGTCCTCGAAGAGGTATTTGATCTGCTTGCCGTTAATGCCGCCGGCGGCGTTGATCTCGTCCACTGCCAGCTGGGCGCCCTGCTTGACGGAAATGCCGTAAGAAGCCGCGCCGCCCGTTACCGGGCCGATTCCGCCAATGACGATCTCTTCGCCGTCATCGGCCGCCGGCGTGCTCTCGCCGGGCTGTTCTGGCTGCGAAGAAGGCTCTCCGCCGGTGGGCTCATCGCCGCCCTTGGCAGCGCAGCCCGCGAAGCATGCAGCCAGCATCATCATTGCAACGATCACTGCAACCAAAGATGCAAAACGTTTCATGTTTCTGTTCCTCCATACTCATAAAATGAAAACTTTTTCACTCCTGGGCGCCCATGGCAACGCGCGGAAATCCAGGAATATTTTTATATACTATATCGCTAAAAAGCGCCTGCTGTCAAGGAAAAAACGCAGATTTGCCCGGTTTTTTGCAGATTTTTGCAGGAACGCGCCTCTTTTCCTGCAAACGCGGTTTTCCGCCGGAAAAAAGCCCGCCTGCCGCAAGGCTTTTCAGCCCGGCGTTTTTCCTATATAATGAAGGAAATGGAGGGAAAATTATGCTGAAACAACTGACGGAGCATATCAAATATCTGCCCGCCTGCGAGCGGGGCGACCGGCCGGCACTGGCCTATATTGCCGGGCGAAACAGGGCGCTCATGGTGGACGCGGGCAACAGCCCGGCCCATGCGCGGCTGTTTCTTGAGGCACTGGAAGAGCAGGACTTGCCTGCGCCGGACTACATCGCCCTGACGCACTGGCATTGGGACCACTGTTTTGGCCTGGCCGCTCTCGCGGGGACCTCGCTTTGCAGTGCGGAGACGAACGCCAAGCTGGCCGAAATGGCGCGCTGGCAGTGGGACGACGCCAGCATGGCACAGCGTCTGCGGGACGGAACTGAAATCGCCTTTTGCGACCAGAACATCAGGCTGGAATACCCGGATCGTGCCCAGATTGCCGTGCACACGGCGGATATTGCCTTTTCCGGCGCGCTTTGCCTGAACCTCGGCGGCCTGACCGCCCAGCTTTTGCCGCTGCCCAACTCTCACGCGGCGGGCAGTCTGGCGGTTTTTGTCCCGGAAGAGAAGGCGCTGATTTTGGGGGACATCATCTGCGAGGATTTTTACGGCAGCAACCCGCCGGCGCACGATCCCGCAAAACTGGCGGGGATGATAGAGGCGCTGGAGGCGTTGGATTTTGAAGTTGTGCTTTATGGGCACGGCGAGCCAGCCGCGGAGCCCAAGGCAGATCTGATGGGGTATTTGCGAAAAATGCTGGCGGCCTGCGGCGCCCAGGAAAAAGAGCGCGGTTAGAAAGCGCTCATTTTTGCGGGTTGTTTGAGGGGAAAGGGCAGGGGCGTTGAGCTGACATGGGGCTTCGCCCCATACCCCCTTTACAAAAAAGAAAAACAATTAGGCAAAGGGCAAGGGCCATTGGCTGACATGGGGGCAATGCCCCCATACCCCCCCTTTATAGGAAAAGGCAAAATGATGGGGCAAAAGGTCAAGGGCTATTAGGTAAACATGGGGCTTCGCCCCATACCCCACACTTGGGGTGGTATTTGGTCAGCAGGGATCTAAAACGCTCCTATACCCCTTTGCGGAGGAAAAACAATGAAACTTCGGCTTGCGGCAACGGACGATTTACAAACGCTTATCTCTCTGCGCCTGGGCTACCTGCGCACAGATTACGCGGTGCTCTCCCCCCAGCAGGAACGGCAGATTACTGCCCAGCTGGAGAAGTACTTTCCCGGGCATCTGGGCAGGGACTGCTTCGCATATCTCGCGGAAGAACAGGGCGCGGCTGTGGCCTGCGCGTTTCTTATTCTCTCGGAAAAGCCGGCAAACCCGTCCTTTCCCACGGGCAAAACGGGAACGCTGATGAACGTCTATACCCTGCCCGAGCATCGCCGCAGGGGTTATGCCAGCGCCCTTGTCGAGCGCATAATCGCAGATGCCCGGCAGATGAGGCTCTCATATCTGGAACTCAAGGCAACGGAGGACGGCTTGCCGCTCTACCAAAAACTGGGCTTTTGGAAGAAGCTTCGGATTACACAGCCATGCGGCTGGTTTTGATTTAGCGGCAATTTGGGGGGCAAGGTCAAGGGCTATTAGCTGACATGGGGGCAATGCTTCCATACCCCCTTTACAGGAAAAGGCAAAATGATAGGGCAAAAGGTCAAGGGCCATTAAGTAAACATGGGGCTTCGCCCCATACCCCTTTACGGAGAAACAGAAAAAAGCGGCGGAACGGCTTGGCCGAAACAGGCAGGAACTCTGCGGCCATGGGGGGAGCGCTCGCCTCCTATGTCTGCATCCTGATTCCGGCCGGAGTTCCATCACGTCATGGCCTGCATCTGCCGAAATTCGTGGCACAAAAAAGCTCCCTGCAAATTGCAGGGAGCCTTCTTTAATTTAATTTGGATTAAGCGTCGAGCAGCTGCAGATCCTTCAGGATCGCGCGGGTCTCTTCGTTGTTCTCCATGGAATCCTTATCAACAATAGCGGAACCGCTGTCGATGAATTCCGGAACTTCCTCGCCGAGGGCAGCCTTGTAAGCCGTCATCGTGCCGGTGTAGCCCATGTTGAACGGGTTCTGCGTAACAACAGCTGCAACCGTGCCATCTTTGATGTACTCGATGGAAACAGGCGTGATGTCGATAGCGACCAGTTTCACTTCGCCAACTCTGCCAGCTTCCTGAACTGCGGAAAGAACCGGAGCCAGGTTGCCTTCGCAGCCGGTGATGAAGCCGCCGAAGTCTTTCTTAGCCGTCAGCGTGTCGCGAGCGAACGTCAGGTCAGCGTCGGTTACGCTGTAGGTGAAGAACAGCTGATAGAGCTCCATATCCGGGAAGTTCTCTTCGATATAGTCTCTAGCACCCCAGGAGCGCTGGCCGTTGGTGATAACGCCGTCGTTCCAGTTAACCATTGCCCACATGCCCTTGCCGTCCATAGCTTTGCCCAGGGCTTCGCCAGCCAGCAGGCCCAGCTTGTAGTTATCCGAAGAAACCAGGCAGACCGGCCAATCGGAATCAGCGGAGCAGTCGAACAGAACAACAGGAATGTTCTTGTCCTGGCAGATGCCCATTGCGCCGCCAACAGCAGCGGAGTCAGCAGGTGCGACAGCCAGAGCGTCGACGTCTCTAGCAACAGCAGCCTCGATCATCTCGATCTGAGCCTGCAGGTTGGTGGAGTCGTCCGGGCCGTTGAAGGTGCATTTAACGCCTTTTTCAGCCAGCTCGTCGATAGCCTTGTCAACGCCTCTCATAACGTCGGACCAGAAGGAGCCGTTGTATGTCTGCAGGATAACTGCAACTTCGCTCACTTCGCCGTCATTGCCGCCGGAAGTCTCAGTAGGCCCAACGATGGAGCTGGGGCCTTCGGGCTTCTCTTCGCCGCCCTTAGAGCAGGAGACGAACAGCATCGCGACCAGAAGGAGAGCGAGTACGATGGAAATAGTCTTTTTCATCTTTTCCTCCTATAAAATTGCCGGTAAAAATACCGGAAGATAGTTGCAGACCGAAGTGTGATGCCTTCGGCCGCTTTCTTGAACTAGAGTATATCAGCCGAAAAAATTTTTGTCTATACGATTTCTCGGGTTTATTTATACAAAAATGTCATATTCCTATGAAAATTGAATTTCGCAGTATGTAACAAAAAAGCTCCCTTCCCTATTTTGGCCGTTTTTTGCAAAAAGTGGGGCGCGGCTAAATGTTACAAAAAATCTGCTAAAAAATTTTAGAAATTTTTGGGATTCCTTGATTTTGTTTTGAAAAGAAGTTCCGGCCGGTTTTTCCGGCTGTTTTATATTCTATGCGGCGGGAGCTTTGGTGTGATAAAAAAGCTCCCTGCAAATTGCAGGGAGCTTTCTTTCCTTAATTTGGATTAAGCGTCGAGAAGCTGCAGATCCTTCAGGATTGCGCGGGTCTCTTCGTTGTTCTCCATGGAATCCTTATCAACGATAGCGGAGCCGCTGTCGATGAATTCCGGAACTTCCTCGCCGAGGGCAGCCTTGTAAGCCGTCATCGTGCCCGTGTAGCCCATGTTGAACGGGTTCTGCGTTACAACTGCTGCCAGCGTGCCGTCTTTGATATACTCAAGAGAAACGGGTGTGATATCAATGGCAACAAGTTTCACATCACCGACTCTGCCAGATTCCTGGACGGCCGAAAGAACGTTCGCAAGGTCTCCCTCTGTTCCAACCATGAAGCCACCGATGTCTTTGCGCGCTGTCAGCGTATCACGGGTAAAGGTAATTGCGGCATCAGGCATATTGTAGGTAAAGAACAGCTGGTAGCATTCCATATCCGGATAATGCTCTTTGATGTAGTCCTCACAGCCGAAAGAGCGCTGGCCATTGGTGATGACTGCATCGCTCCAGTTGACCGCTGCCCAAAGGCCTTTGCCTCCCATGGCTTTGCCGAGCGCTTCGCCAGCCAGCAGGCCGAGCTTGTAGTTATCCGAAGAAACCAGGCAGACCGGCCAATCGGAATCAGCCGAGCAGTCGAACAGAACAACAGGAATGTTCTTCTCTTCGCAGATGCCCATCGCGCCGCCAACAGCTGCGGAGTCAGCAGGAGCGACAGCCAGAGCGTCGACGTCTCTCGCAACAGCAGCCTCGATCATCTCGATCTGCGCCTGCAGGTTGGTGGAGTCGTCCGGGCCGTTGAACGTGCATTTGACGCCTTTTTCAGCCAGCTCGTCGATAGCCTTGTCAACGCCTCTCATAACGTCGGACCAGAAGGAGCCGTTGTATGTCTGCAAAACCACCGCAATCTCGCCTACCTCTTTATCGCCGTCTTCAGTACCGGAAGTCTCACCAGGCCCGACGATGGAGCTGGGACCCTCAGTTTTTTCTTCGCCGCCCTTAGCGCAGGAAACGAACAGCATCGCGACCAAAAGCAGTGCGAATACAATAGAAATCGTTTTTTTCATTTTTTCCTCCATGTTCACTTGGGCGCCTCTTGTATGTACTTTAGAATATCACGTTCCCACCAGGCAGTAAACGGCTTTTTCCTGCGAAAAACTTGCTTTTTCTGAACCAATTAAAAATTGCTTCCGCTTTCTCGTGCAAAGGCCCAGCTTAGCATAATCCTATCAATAAAAAAGGAGCAGCCTGCTGGCGCTCCTTTTATGATGATTCTTTTTATTCCGCAGGCGCTGGCTCCTGCGAAGCCGGCTCGCTAGGCTCCTGCGGCGGCAGATACGTCGGCATCTGAACGGAGGAGAGATCGATAATCCCCCCGGTCTTGCCCTGTTTTTCCAGCTCCTTTAAGATATTTTGCAGCCAGGCCAGCTTCTCCTCTATCTGATCCGCCTGCCCAAAAATAACCTGCATTCCATTGGAAAGCCCCAGCGTGATGCTGTTGGTATCCGTCAGATCGACTTCGCGCACCAAATCCGTCAGCTGGTAGGCCGTCGTATTTTCCAATAGGATGGTCATGATATTTTGCTTAAAGGTGTCGTCCGTGCGGATTTTGGCCCCCAGGGCAAACTCCGTTACGTTGATTCCGCGGATCACCGGCAGATGCTGCGGCTGTTCGCTGCTCTCCACATGCCCTAAAATGATGCCGGAGTAATCTGTGATGACGTATGTTCCCATAAATTCAAAACATGCCGCCTCTTTGCGCTCGGAAACGACGAGCGTAATCTTATTGGGGAAGGCATACTCGATATTCTGGAGCACCAGATGGGGATCTTGCGCAATGCCTGCGGCGGCCGCACGCTTGTCCACCCGGAAGATATGCGTCCCCGAGCGAATGCCTGAAAGCGCAATGACATAGGGCGCATCGAAAGACTCTGCCCCGCGCACCTCAATTTCATCTGCGCGGATAAACTGATAGCCCAGAAAGCCCACGATGCCGATCAGCACAATCATGCTGATCAAAAGCGCGGCGGCTTTCTTGCTGTGGCGCTTGCGCGGAGCCGGCTCCTTCATTGCCGCCGGAAGATAGGAAATATTTTCCCGCGTCGTCAGCTGATGCGGGCGCTTTTTGCGGCTCTGCTCCGGCTTCTTTGGCTGGCGCGCTGCGGTTTGCCCGGGTTTGGGCGCTTTTTGCGGCGGAACCGACTTTCTTTTTACAGCAGGAGTTTCCTTGATCACGCTGCTCTTCTGCGCCTGTTTTTTGGGTTTTTGTGGCTTGTCAGCAGGCTTCTCGGCCCTCTGCCGCGGCTTTTCCCTGGCCGGCTTTTGCGCCGCGGCAGCCGCCGGCTCCGGGCGCGCAGCTCCCGTATTTGCATACGCCAAAGAAGCCTCCTTTTGGGGCTTCTCCAGCGCCTCCCGCTCGGTTTCTCCAATCTTTCTGCCATAACGGAGGCTATTTTTCGGCTTTGCTTTCTGCTTCTCCGCTGTAATCAGCTCCTGGAAGCTTTTCAACTCTTCTTGTTTCGCCATAGAATCCTCGTTTAACGCCTTTCAAATATTATACTATACCCTTCTGCAAAAGCCAAGCATCAAAGCGCTTTCCCGCAAAAAAGTAAAACAGTTGTAAAAAAATATAGAAATGAAGTATAATAGGTATATCTTTGTTTTCAGCAAGCAGTATGGAGGAAGTTCATGTCTACATCATATACAGTGGATGATATTCAAGTCTTGGAGGGCCTGGATGCCGTGCGCCGGCGGCCGGGCATGTATATCGGCTCTACCGGCCACCGCGGCTTGCATCATCTTCTTTGGGAAATTATCGATAACTCCATCGACGAAGCCGCCAACGGCTTTGCCGATACCATAACCATAACCTTAAATGAGGATCTGAGCGTTACCGTCGAGGATAACGGCCGCGGCATTCCCGTCGGCATTCACCCAGAGCTGCATATCTCGGGCGTGGAAGTCGTCTTTACGCAGCTGCACGCCGGCGGAAAGTTCAATAATGAAAGCTATTCCTTTTCCGGCGGCCTGCACGGCGTGGGCGCCAGCGTCGTCAACGCGCTTTCCAAATGGCTGAAAGTCGAAGTCTATTTCGGCGGAAAAATTTACGAACAGGAGTATGCGTCCGTCTTTGAAGGCGGCAAGCTGCATGCCGGAAAGCCGCAGTATGCCCTGCGCGAAGCCGGCGCGACCAATAAACGCGGCACCAAAATCACCTATCTGGCGGATGCCACCGTATTCGACGATCTGAACCTGCATTTTGATCGCATCGCGCGGCGGCTCCGGGAGCTCGCCTTCCTGATTCGCGGCATTACCATCCATTTGGTGGACAAGCGCGAAGGAAAAAGCCGCAAGGTCTCCTTCAATTATTCCGGGGGCATTTCGGATTTTCTGCTGGATATGAACCAGGATAAAGAGGCTCTGCATCCCCTGCCCATCGTCATCGAGGGTGAGAAAAACGGCATCTGGGCCAGCGTCGCCATGCAGTATGTTTCAGGAGAGAGCGAAAGCATCTATTCCTACGTCAATAATATCCCCACGCCCGAGGGCGGCACGCATGAAACTGGCTTCAAAACGGCCATCACTAAGGTGATGAACGAATATATGAAGAACTCTTCTGCCGCGGCCAAAGAAAAAATCAGCTTTGAAGGCGAGGATTTCCGCGAAGGGCTGACTGCCATCCTCTCTCTGAAAATCAAAAATGTCCAGTTCGAGGGCCAGACAAAAACGCGGCTGGGCAATACAGAAGCCCGCACTGCCGTGGAAGGCATTGTCTTTGAGGGGCTGAGCGAATATTTCTCGGATCTCAGCAATACCGCCGTCTGTGCGCGCATCGCAGAAAAGGCCATCACTGCGGCCAAAGTGCGCGAAGCGGCCAAAAAAGCAAAGAAAATCGAGCGTGAGAAGAGCAAGGCAGATTCTGCCCCGCTGGTGGGCAAGCTCTCTGCCTGCACGGGCAAAATCGCGGAGAAAAACGAGCTGTTCATCGTCGAGGGCGACAGCGCCGGCGGCAATGCCAAAATGGGGCGCGACCGCCGCTTTCAGGCCATCCTGCCTCTGCGCGGGAAGCCGCTGAACGTCGAGAAAAAGCGCATTGAGCAGGTTCTGCAAAATGAGGAGTTCCGCTCTATCATCACAGCGCTGGGCGCTGGGTTTGATAAATCCTTCGATAAATCCAGCCTGAAATACCACAAGATCATCATTCTTGCCGATGCAGACCAGGACGGCGCCCATATCCGCGCTATTTTGCTGACCTTCTTCTTCCGCTACTACCGCAGCCTCATCGCGGATGGGCATGTCTATATCGCACAGCCGCCGCTTTACAGCGTCAAAAAAGGCAAGCAGGTAGTTTGGGCGCATACGGAAAAGCAGCTGAATGAGGCAAAGGCGCGGCTGGGGCGCGGCGCGGAAGTCAAGCGCTATAAGGGCCTGGGCGAGATGAGCAAAGAGCAGCTTTGGGAGACGACGCTGGATCCGGAGGCGCGCGTGCTTGTGCAGGTTGGCCTGGAAGACGCCGCCTCCTGCGACCGCATCATCGCCACCCTCATGGGCGACAACGTCGAGCCCAGAAAGCAGTATATCAGCGAATACGCGAATTTCAACAAGCCCGATCGCTTCCAGGCCAACACCCAGGAAGCATAGCAAAGGAAAGACGAGACGATGAAAGAAGAGATTTTAAGCATTATACGCACACCCCTGGAAGACGTGATGCACGACAGCTTCATGCCCTATGCGGAATATGTCATTTTAGAGCGCGCTATTCCAAGAGTGGAGGATGGCCTCAAGCCGGTTCAGCGCCATATCCTTTTTGCCATGAACGAAATGCAGGTTTTCCCGGACGGCGGGCACAAGAAATGCGCGCGTATCGTCGGTGATACCATGGGAAAATACCATCCGCACGGCGATTCCAGCATCTATGAGGCCCTGGCGCGCATGGCGCAGGATTTTTCCATGAGCATGCCCCTCATCGACGGCCAGGGCAACTTCGGCTCTATCGATGGCGACGGTCCAGCGGCCATGCGCTATACCGAGGCGCGCATGGCACCCATCGCGCTGGAAATGCTGCGGGATATTAACAAAGACACCGTCCCCTTCCAGCTGAATTTCGACGACTCTCTCAAAGAGCCATCTGTTCTGCCCAGCCGTTTCCCCAATATTCTGGTCAACGGCGCAACGGGCATCGCAGTCGGCCTTGCGACCAATATCCCGCCGCATAACCTGAAGGAAGTGATCGACGGCGTCATTCTGCGCATTCAGCAGCCGGATTGCTCGCTGTCAGATGTGATGCGCCGCATCAAAGGGCCGGATTTCCCCACGGGCGGCGTAATCCTGGGCAAGGAAGGCATTCGGCAGGCTTATGAGACGGGCAAAGGCAAGATCACCTTGCGCGCCAAGACTGAGATTGAGCAGGTCCGCGGCGGCAAGACGCGCATCGTCATCACAGAGCTCCCCTACGAGATCCGCGAATCGGCCATGTTGCGCAAAATCCAGCAGCTGCGCACCACGCGCAAGGACTTATTTTCTGGAATCAGCGATGTCCGCAGTGAGACCGACCGCACCGGCCTGCGCGCGGTCATCGAATTAAAGAGCGGCACCAATGCGGAAAAAGTGCTGGACTGCCTCTACAAATATTCGGATATGCAGATCAGCTACGGCATCAATATGGTCGCCATTGCGGATGGGCAGCCCAAGCTTTTGGGGCTTTTGGAGATTTTGGATTACTATATCAACTTCCAGCGCGATGTCGTTACCCGGCGCGTGCAGTTTGATAAGGAAGCGGCCGAGGAAAAGGAGCATAAGCTGGAGGGCCTCATCATTGCGGTAACCAACATCGATCTGGTCATCAAGATCATCCGCTCTTCCAGCAGTTCCAAGGAGGCTAAGGCCGGCCTGATGGAAAAGCTCCATATTACCGGCATTCAGGCGCAGGCGATTTTGGATCTGCGTCTGGCGCGCCTGACCCAGCTGGAAGTCATCACCCTGCGGGAGGAATACGAGAAAACCGTCGCGCTCCTAAACGAACTCCGCGCCATTCTGGCCTCGCAGGATCGGCTGGACGGCGTCATCATTCAGGAGCTTTCGGCTATCAGTTCCAAATATGCCGTCAAGCGCCGCACGCCCCTCTCTTCCGAGAGCGGCACCATCACGATTGATGAAGAGCATTTTAAAGTGGTCGAAGAGTGCGCCGTGATTTATACCAAGGGCGGCAATCTCAAGCGCATGAATAGGAAGATACTGGCCCGGGGCGCAGAGGGCGGCGAAGCGACAGATCGCAACCTTCCGGCGCAGATCATCGAGACGAATACAGAGGCAAAGATTTGGCTGTTTACCAACCATGCAAACCTCTATTCTCTGGATGTCGAGAGCATCAAAGAGGCCAAATACAAAGATGCCGGCAGCACCATCAACTCCCTGCTGGCGGGCATTGAGAAAGGCGAAAAGATCATCTCCCTCTCCTCCCCCGCGCAGGGGCGCCTGCTGACGGTAAGCAGAAGCGGTATGGTGAAGTATACCGATTTTGCCGAACTTGAGAGCCGAAAGCAGAAGATCATCGCCTGCGGCTTAAAGCCCAAAGATGAGCTGCTGCTTGCTGAGGCGGATATCCCCGCTCTGCCCAATCTCCTGCTGATTACAAAGGCTGGCATGTCCATCTGCTTCTCCAAGGAGGAGATCAGCCTTCAGGGGAAAACAGGCAAGGGCGTTGGCGGCATCAAGCTGGCGGCCGACGACAGCATTATTTTTGCCGCCCAGACGGATGGCCAAGGCAACCTCGCCATCTTCAGCGAACTTGGCTTTGCCAAGCAGAGCAAGCTTTCGGAGTATGAGGTGCAGGGCCGCAACGGCAAGGGCCTCAAAACTTTCCAGTGGGCAAAGGGCGGCGCCAATGGCAGCTATCTCGTGGCCGCCGTATTGCTGACGAAGCCCGCTGCTTTTGAGGTGGTGACCAATTCCGGGCAGCTCTACCCTCTCACTTCGGCCGAGCTTCCGTTAGAGGAGCGCTATTCCAAAGGCGCTCAGCTCGTTCCCGCCATGCTGGGAGATTTTGTGGCGGAAGTGCGAAGCTTCTAGGATATATGCAGTGAATGAAAAGAGCGGATGGCTGAAAACCATCCACTCTTTTTACTATCCCTGGCATGGTTGCAGCTTGTGGCTACTTGCTCCCACACTCATTCTCAATTCAAAGATCGCGCTTTACACTTCCTTTAAATACATTGAAAACTGTATGAGTTCAATAAAAAGGGCGCGGTATCTATCCCCGCCCCTTTTCACTCCCTGCGATGCTTTTTTTCGTAAATCACATACTCCTTTATATTATCAGCATCGCATCCCCAAAGCTAAAGAAGCGATACCGTTCCTGCACCGCCAGGCGATACAGGCCCAGCGCCTGCTCTTTTCCCATAAAAGCTGAAATGAGCATGAGAAGCGTGCTTTCTGGGAGATGGAAATTGGTAATCAGTGCATCCACGCATTTGAAGTGATAGCCCGGATAGATAAAAATCTCGGTATTGCCGCTCTGCTCTTTGATGCAGCCTTCCTCATCCGCTACGCTCTCCAGCGTCCGCACAGAAGTCGTCCCGACGGCGATAATCCGGCCACCTCTCTTTCGCGTCTCGTTGATGCGCCGGGCGGAATCTGCGGAGATGCTGTAATATTCGCTGTGCATCTTGTGGTTCTCTACATTGTCTACCTTGACTGGGCGGAATGTCCCCAGACCTACATGCAGTAAAACCGGGATGATATCGATGCCTTTTTGCCGGATTTCCTCCATCAGCTCGGGCGTAAAATGCAGGCCCGCAGTCGGCGCCGCGGCAGAGCCGTTTTCCTTGGCATAAACCGTCTGATAGCGCTGCCGATCTTCCAGCCGTTTTGTAATATAGGGCGGCAGCGGCATATTGCCATATCGCTCCAGCAAAGGCTCGAAAAGCCCTTCAAAATAGAACTTGACCCGCGTAACGCCGTCTTCCTTTTTCTCCAGAATTTCTGCCTGCAAATCCTCTGCGAAATCCACCCGATCGCCGATGCGCAGCTTCTTTCCCGGGCGCATAATGGCCTCCCAAGTATCCTTGGACAGCCGATTGAGCAGTAAAAACTCAACTTCTCTTCCCGTCCCCTGTTTTTTCCCATAGAGCCGGGCTGGGATTACCCGGGTATCGTTTACCACAAGGGCATCCCCGGGGTTTAAATAATCGATAATATCCCGGAAAACCTTATGCTCAACCGTCTCGTCCTGCCGGTGGTAAATCAAAAGGCGCGAGGAATCCCTGGGCTCTGCCGGCGTCTGTGCGATCAGCTCTTCGGGCAAATCGTAGTAAAAATCACTGGTGTTCATATGCTAAAACAGCCTCCCCTGGGTATCGTCTTTTTCCCGTTCCTTTGGCCTCTGGTATCCCAAATGCTGATAAGCTAAATCCGTAACAACCCGGCCCCTCGGCGTGCGCATCAAAAAGCCCAGCTGCATCAAATAGGGCTCATAGACATCCTCTATCGTCGCAGCCTCTTCTCCCGTCGCGGCCGCCAACGTTTCCAGCCCAACCGGCCTGCCGCCAAACATGGTGATCATCGTTTCCAGAACTTTGCGATCCACGCCATCCAGCCCCAGGCTGTCCACCTCCAGCATATCGAGGCCCCGATCCGCAACTTCCTTAGTGATGACGCCATCCGCCTGAATCTCCGCAAAATCCCGCACGCGGCGCAGCAGACGGTTTGCAATACGCGGCGTGCCCCGGCTGCGCCGGGCAATCTGCATGGCGCCGTCGTGCTCGATTTTGATTCCCATGATCGAAGCCGAGCGCTCGACGATAATATCCAGCTCCTCCGGCGTATACAGTTCCAGCCGGCAAATGACGCCAAATCGATCCCGCAGCGGCGAAGTCAGCATTCCAGCTTTCGTCGTTGCGCCGACCAGCGTAAAGTGCGGCAAATCGATGCGCAGTGATTTTGCGCTTGGCCCCTGGCCGATGATAATATCCAGCGCATAATCCTCCATCGCCGGATAGAGCACCTCCTCCACGCTGGCATTCAGCCGGTGAATCTCATCGATAAAGAGCACGTCTCCCTCGCCCAGGTTGGTCAGCAGCGCCGCCAAATCCTTGGGGCGCTCGATGGCAGGGCCGGAAGTGATGCGCAGGTTCACATTCAGTTCGCTGGCAATAATATGCGAAAGCGTCGTCTTGCCCAGCCCCGGCGGGCCATAGAGCAGCACATGATCCAGCGCTTCTCCCCTCGATCTGGCCGCCTCGATAAAAATGCGCATTCTCTCTTTTACTTTTTCCTGGCCGATATATTCTTCTAAAACCCTTGGGCGCAGGCTCACTTCCATCGGGGCTTCCGTTTCCTTGGAAAACCCGGATACAATGCGTCCTTCTGTATTTTCTTGTTCCAGCATATGCTCTCTCCCTCTGCTCTTCTTTAGCCAATGCGCTTAATCGCCAGCAAAATGAGCTCTTCCGCCGTATCCGCCAAAGCCGATACCTCCGAAACCGCCTGCGCCGCCTCTGCTTTGCCATACCCCAGGCTGACCAGCGCAGCTACCGCGTCGCTGACGGCCGTGTTTGCCGGCGTTTCCTCGCCGCCCACAGCGCCAATCGCATCCTGCGCCTTGATCTTATCCTTGAGCTCCAGCGCAATCCTTCCGGCAGTTTTCGGGCCAATCCCGCTCACTTTGGAAAACGCCTTGGAATCTGCCGAAAAAATGGCCGATGCGATCTCGGCCACCGTCATCTCGGATAAAATCGCCTTTCCAGCCTTAGGCCCAACGCCCGAGACGCCAATCAGCTTCTCGAACATCTCTTTTTCCGCCTCGCTGGGAAACCCATAGAGCGAAAGCTCTTCTTCGCGCACAATCAGCTGCGTGTACAGCGTCGTCTCCTCACCCGACTTGGCATTTTGCAGAAAGCGCTCGGTAACGAACACTTTATAGCCCACACCGCCGCATTCCAGGGCGACGTAATCTTTGCCTTTGAGGGCCAGCGCCCCGCGTATATAAGCATACATTCTCTTTTCCCCCGTTAATCACGAAAATATCGGTTGGATTTGCGGTAGTTCACCGTCTGCGCGTGGCAGATGGCGACGGCCACAGCATCTGCCGCGTCATCTGGCTTTGGAATTTCCGCCAGGGAGAGAATGGTCTTGACCATCGTCTGAACCTGGTGCTTATCTGCCCTTCCGTATCCCACTACCGCCTGCTTGACCTGCAAAGGCGTATATTCATATAGCGCCTTGTTCTTTTTATACGCCGCCATCAGGGAGACGCCCCGCGCCTGAGCGACGTCGATGGCCGTCTTGACATTTTTGGCGAAAAACAGCTCCTCAAAAGCCACGGCATCCGGCTCAAAGCGCTCCATCAGCTGCGTCATGCTGTCAAAAATAATATCCAGCCGCTCGGGCAGCTTCATGCCGGCCGGCGTTAAAATCGCGCCGTAATCTATCAGCCTCATCCGAAAACCATCGTATTCAATGACGCCATAGCCAACGATGGCAATTCCCGGGTCTATCCCTAAAATAACCAATCTCTTTCCGCCTTTTCTATCGCTTTTTCTTTGCCCCTTCCGGCCGGCAAAGCTCCCATTCATTATACTATATTTTGCCCAGAAGGAACAGCCGTAAATTGCCTGGCAGTTCTACCTTTTTCCTATTATAGCATAAAACAAACCCGGTCAGCAGCCCTCTTCCGGCTGCCCAAATATGAACTTTTTCCACTCTCCTTGAATTTTCCATTGCGCCTTGTTAGAATAAGGTGAATAAATCAAAAAGGAGCCTGTTATGCAAGCACTCATGAATGCCATCGCCAGTTTTACCAGCGGCCATACCGTCGCCGTTTATCTCTTTATCTTTTTTGGCAAAATTTTAGAAGTCTCCATCTCTACTTTGCGCACGGTGCTCATCAACAAGGGAATGCGCCTGGTGGGCTGCATCATTGCCGCTTTGGAATACATCCTGTGGCTGTTCATCACGGCCTCTGTTCTGACGGGCTATCAGGAAGATCCGATGAAGGCCATCGCGCTGACGCTGGCATTTGCCCTTGGCAACTATATCGGCTCCTGGATGGATGAAAAACTGGCTCTGGGGCTTTGCTCTGTGGCAGTCTATCTGCCCAGCGGCGCGGAATCCCTGCAGCTTGCCTCTTTCCTGCGTGAAAAAGGCTTTGGGCTGACTGTGTTGGATGGCCAGGGCATCGACGGCGAGCAAAAATACGTCTTGCAGCTGACGCTCAAACGCAAGCGCACCAACGAGGCCATCGCGATCATCAACGACTTTACGCCAAACGCTTTTATCACTGTTGGCCAGGTTTCCTCCGTCAAAGGCGGGTATATCAAAGGTGCCGCTTCCAAGCTCCCTGCCCTATTCGGACGGGGGCGCAATGCAGAGCGCGACAGCTAAATTCATCTGACAAAAAACGGGCAAAAGCCCGTTTTTTGTACCCTCTTTTGTTTGACTTTCCTGCCCCAAAATGCTATCCTTATAGAAATATATGTTTTAATTATCATAAGGAGAAATTGTGAGTATGGCATACTATTTTAGTGAACCGTCGCGCACGTTTGGCGAGTATCTTCTCGTCCCCGGCCTGACTACTGCCGAGTGCATTCCTTCCAATGTCAGCTTAAAAACGCCGCTCTGTAAGTTCAAAAAAGGCGAAGAGCCAGAGCTCTCTCTCAACATACCGCTGGTTTCCGCTATCATGCAATCGGTATCCGACGATCGGATGGCCATTGCTTTGGCGCAAGAAGGCGGTCTTTCTTTTATTTATGGTTCGCAATCCATCCAAAGCGAGGCCGCAATGGTCGCCCGGGTCAAGGGCTATAAAGCCGGCTTTGTTACCAGCGATTCCAACCTTCGCCCGGATGATACGCTTGCAGATGTTTTGGCGCTCAAGCAAAAATCCGGCCATTCTACCATGCCCGTAACCGAGGACGGCACGCCAAACGGCAAATTGATGGGCCTTGTTACCAGCCGTGATTACCGCGTCAGCCGCATGTCTGCGGATACAAAAGTCTCCGAGTTTATGACCAAATTCGAAGATCTCATCTGTGCTCATGTCAGCACCTCGCTGAAAGTTGCCAACGATATCATCTGGGAGCATAAGCTCAATGCCCTCCCCCTTATCGATGATAATAACCATCTGGTTTATATGGTATTCCGCAAGGACTACGATACGCATAAAGAAAACGCTCTGGAGCTGCTGGATACTTCCAAGCGCTATATGGTCGGCGCAGGCATCAATACCCGGGACTATGAAGAGCGCATTCCTGCTCTGATCGCTGCTGGCGCAGATGTGCTCTGCATCGATTCTTCCGAAGGCTATTCCGAATGGCAGCGCCGGGTTTTGGAATTTACGCGCCAAAATTATGGCGATAGCGTCAAAATCGGCGCGGGCAACGTCGTAGACAGCGAAGGCTTCCGCTATCTGGCAGAAGCTGGCGCAGATTTCATCAAAGTAGGTATTGGCGGCGGCTCTATCTGCATCACCAGAGAGCAAAAAGGTATCGGACGCGGACAAGCTACCGCCCTCATCGATGTGGTCAACGCTAGGAATGAGTATTTCAAAGAGACTGGCATCTACATCCCCATCTGCTCTGACGGCGGCATTGTGCATGATTATCACATGACGCTGGCTCTGGCGATGGGCGCCGACTTCCTGATGCTTGGCCGCTACTTCTCCAGATTCGATGAAAGCCCGACCAATAAGGTCAACATCAACGGAACTTATATGAAAGAGTACTGGGGCGAGGGCTCCAACCGTGCGCGCAACTGGCAAAGATACGACAGCGGCGAAAACACTGGCCTTTCTTTCGAAGAGGGTGTCGATTCCTATGTTCCCTACGCTGGCAGCCTTCGCAGCAATGTGCAGGCATCTTTGAGCAAAGTTCGTTCCACCATGTGCAATGTGGGCACCATCACTATTGCACAGTTACAAGAGCGCGCTAAGATTACAGTCGTCTCCTCCACTTCCATCGTAGAAGGTGGGGCGCACGACGTTTTGCTCAAAAATAAAACAAATTAGCCTTTAATAGAAAAAAGAGAAGCGTTTGCTTCTCTTTTTTATTGCCATCATAATCAATACATTGTTCTATTTTCAG